>NZ_JBTVYK010000061.1:0-43765 GCF_054788135.1 Streptomyces sp. O3 | reverse complement strand
GCTTCCCAGCGGCGGGCGCGGCCGGTGCGGCCGACGGCGCCGGGGCGGCGGCCGGGGCCGCGCCCGCGGTGCCCGGCGCGGGGCTCTCGGCCGGCTTCACCGGTGCGGTGCCCGGCTTGTAGTCGGCGAAGAAGTCCCACCAAGCGCGGTCGACTGAATTCGGGTCCTGGAGGTACTGCTGGTAGATCTCGTCGACGAGCCACTCATTGGGACCGAACGCGGCCGCAGGGCTCTTGCCCTGCCCGTCCTGCTCGGTCGAGACGCTCGAGTTACTGGGGGACTGTGGCGACACGGCGGTAACCGCCCTCTTCCGCTTCACAAGGTGGTGGACAGCGGGAATCAAGGCTACGCCTCCCGCGCCGAGAGATGCAGACCGGGCGGGCCATACGTCGCGTAAGTCACACCGCACGCCGTGTTTCGGGCGTGGAAATGGCGGGAAACAAGCGAGGTTCTGGTGTGTGAGGCACGCGTGAGAGAAGGGTCGCGGCCCTGATTGTCCGCACCCTCGGCCGGGAGCTCGTCCGAACTCGCGACGTGGTTTCGAACCCTACGTCAACCTGGTGACCAGGGCATACCCGGAAGCGTGACCTGGATGCGGCAGCCGCGAGGGGATTCGGCCACACCGATCCGGCCGCCGTGCAGATCGACCGCCCAGCGGGCGATCGCGAGCCCGAGGCCCGTACCGCCGTCGCTGTCCGGACCGTGCTCGGGCGCGGCCAGGCCGCGGTTGAACCGCTCGAAGACCCGGTGCCACTCGGACCGCGGGATGCCGGGCCCCTCGTCCTGCACCTCCAGGGTGAGCGAGCCCGGCGCCGCGCCGGACCTGGCACGTATGGTGACCCGGCCGTGCGGCGGGCTGTGCTTCACCGCGTTGTCGATCAGGTTCGTCACCACCTGGTGCAGCCGCTCGGCGTCGGCGTACGCGGTCAGCTCGGGCGGCGAGACATCGAGATGCAGATGGACGTCCGTACGGGTGTGCCGCGCGGACGAGGGCAGCGCGCCGGGGCGCTGCGCGGCGGCCGCGCCCGGCAGCTGCGCCTCCCGCAGCACCCCGGACAGATACGGCCAGACCTCGAAGCGGCGGGCCCGCAGCGGTATCACGCCGTGGTCGAGACGGGACAGGTCGAGCAGGGTCTCGACCAGGCCGCCGAGGCGCTCGGTCTGTTTCAGGGCGGTCCGCATGGTCTCCGGGTCGGCGGCCGACACACCGTCCACCACGTTCTCCAGTACGGCCCGGAGCGCGGCGATCGGGGTGCGCAGCTCGTGTGAGACGTTCGCCACCAGCTCCTTGCGGTGCCGGTCCTGGGCCTCCAGGTCCTCCGCCATGCGGTTGATGGTGCAGGTCAGGTCGCCGAGCTCGTCGCGGCGGTCCGAGCCGCGCACCCGGCGGGTGTAGTCGCCGTGCGAGATGGAGCGGGCCACGGTGTTCATCTCGTCCAGCGGGGCGGTCAGCGAGTGCGCCACGAACTGGGTGATCAGCAGGGCCGCGATCACCGAGAAGACGGTGATGAAGCGCAGCTCGGTCTGGGTGCGCAGGGCGACCATCAGCAGTCCGGTGGTGATGAACACCGAGACGACCACGAGCGTGCCGAGCTTGGCCTTGATCGAGAACGGCCGCACCCCCCGCACCCACCGCCACACCGCGCGCCCCACGCCCCACACCCGGCGCGCACACGCCCCGCCTCGGCGCGCATCGCCGCCCCCGGTGGCAGCGGGGGCGGCGGTGGTCGGTGGGGGTGCTGGCGTGTGGCGGGGTGCGTCGGGGCCGGTGGGGGCGGGCCCGGTGGTCATGGCGCCGGGGTCTCCAGCGCGTAGCCGACGCCGTGCACCGTACGGATGCGCTCCGCGCCGATCTTCCGGCGCAGCGCCTTGACGTGACTGTCCACGGTCCGCGTGCCGGACGCGTCCGCCCAGTCCCAGACCTCCGCGAGCAGCTGCTCGCGGGAGAGCACCGCGCGCGGGGTGTTCGCCAGGCAGACCAGCAGGTCGAACTCGGTCGGCGTCAGATGGACGTCGTCGCCGCTCACCCGGACTCGCCGCTGCACATGGTCGATCTCCAGCTGCCCGAGCTGGAGTATCCCGCTGCGCGGCGCCGTCGCGGCGAGTGCCGCGCGCTCCACCCTGCGCAGCAGGACGTGCACCCGCGCGGCGAGCTCCCGCATCGAGAACGGCTTGGTCATGTAGTCGTCGGCGCCGACCCCGAGGCCGACCAGCATGTCGGTCTCGTCGTCCCGTGCCGTCAGCATCAGCACCGGCACCGGGCGCTGCGCCTGCACCCGGCGGCAGACCTCAAGACCGTCGAAGCCGGGCAGCATGACGTCCAGGATCAGCAGGTCGGGCTGCCACGCCTGCGCGGTCTCCACGGCCGCGGGACCGTCGCCCGCGGTCTGCACGGCGAAGCCCTCGGCGCGCAGTCTGGCGGCAATGGCATCGACGATCGTCAGGTCGTCCTCGACCACCAGCACCCGCCGCTGAGCGCCCGGCGTGGCCGCCGTGCCGTGGTGGGAGGTGTGTGTCTGCTCCATCGCCTCGTCCCTGAAGTGATCCGTGTCGGTGAGCAGAGTAAAGGCAGGGACCACGGTGCGGCTACGCAGCCATGACGCCGAGATGCACTACGTCCGGTACGCCCCGGACAACCGGCGTCTCTTCGGTACGCACCTCCCGGAATCCGGCATTCCGCATAGCCTGTTCAAAATCGGCGGACGGCTGCGCGGACCACACGGCCAGCACCCCGCCCGGCGTGAGCCGCGCCTGACAGGCGGCGAGTCCGGCGGGCGAGTACAGCCCCGCGTTGTCCTCGGTCACGGTCCAGTCCGGGCCGTTGTCGATGTCCAGACACAGCGCGTCATAGCGTTCGCCGCGCGCGTACAGATACCCGACCAGATCGGTGTGCAGGATCTCGGTACGCGGGTCCGCGAGCGCCGGACCGGACACGGCGGCCAGCGGCCCCGGCTCCCCGGTGTGCCAGTCGATGATCGCCGCCTCGCGCTCGACCACCGCGATCCGGCCCCAGCGCGGATCCGCCGCCGCGTGCGCCAGCGAGAACCCGACGCCGAGGCCGCCGATCAGCAGGCTCGGCGCCCGGCGCGCGCCGAGCGCCGCACCGGCGGCGTCGACGAGCAGCCGCTCCGAGCGCCCGTCGGAGGTGTCCATCAGAAAGCACCCGTTGGCGATGATCTGCAGCAGCTCGCCGTGCCGCCGCAGCGCGACCTCGCCGTACGGGCCCTCTCGGCGATCCAGGACGACGGGTTCGGCGGGGTTGTACGCGTCTCGCATACGTCCCATCCTGCCGCAGCCGGTCCCCGCCCCGCCGCCCTGACCCCCGCGCGGGCCGGGCGGACCCTGACGGCGACGGGGCGAACTCCCCATAGATGTAAGGGGCTTGCTTCCTCCTTTATGCGGATCTGACGGCCTCCGTGTGGAGGAGACGCCGCTCTGAGACCTCGCCAGGCAGCACGACGAACCGGCCCGCGCCCGTGCCTAGCGTCGTGGTGGGAGGTAACACCACATGAATCGAGACACGAGGGCGCGGGGGATCGCCGCCCGAGCGGGCGCCTGGAGCGCCCGGCACCGATGGGCGGCCGTCGGCATCTGGCTGGCGTTCGTCGTGCTCGCCACGGTGGGCGGCTCGGCCACCGGCCAGAAGGACGTCGACCAGAGCCAGCAGCTGAAGGGCGAGACCAGCCGCGCCGCGCAGATCATCGACGAGCTGGGCATCGAGGAACCGGTCGGCGAGACCGTCCTCATCCAGGCCGAACGCGCGGGCCTGACGGCCGCCGACGCCGAGTTCCGCGCGGCCGTGGACCAGGTCATCGCCGCCGTCCAGGGCACCGGCGAGGTCGCGGACGTGAGGTCGCCGTACGACGCCGAGACCATCACCGATGACGGGCGCAGCGCGCTCGTCCAGTTCAACGTCCGCGGCGACCCGGAGACCGCCGCCGACCGCGTGGCGCCGGTGCTCGCCGCCGTCGACGGCGTGCAGCGCGAGCGCGGAGATGAGCTGTACATCGCCGAGATCGGCGGCGCCAGCATGGGCAAGACCTTCGACGACGCCTTCGGGGACGACTTCAAGCGGGCGGAGTACTCCGCCGTGCCGGTCGCCTTCGGCATCCTGCTGATCGCCTTCGGGGCGCTGGTCGCGGCGCTGCTGCCGGTGCTGCTCGCCATCTCGGCGATCGTCGCGACGATGGGCCTGATGGCGATCGTCAGCCATGTGCAGCCCATGGGCGACGTCGCCAGCTCCGTGATGCTGCTCGTCGGGCTCGCCGTCGGCGTGGACTACTGCCTGTTCTATCTGCGCCGGGAGCGTGAGGAGCGGGCGGCGGGCAAGGACGCCCAGACCGCGCTGGAGATCGCGGCGGCCACCAGCGGCCGGGCGATCATCGTGTCCGGTGTCACGGTCTGCGTGGCGATGGCCGGGATGCTGTTCACCGGGCTCACCGAGTTCCAGGGCATGGGCCTGGCCTCGCTGATGGTCGTCGCGGTGGCGATGGCCGGCTCGGTGACCGTACTGCCCGCGCTGCTGTCGCTGCTCGGCGAGCGCGTCGAGAAGGGCCGCGTGCCGTTCATCGGCAAGCTGAAACGGTCCGACGCGAACGGCGAGAGCCGCATGTGGCACGCGGTACTCCGCACCGTGCTCAAGCGCCCGGCGGTCGCCGTGCTGGTCGCGGCGGGCGCGCTGGCCGCCGTCGCGCTGCCCGCGCTCGGCATGAAGACCCAGAACCTCACCCTGGACCAGGAGTTCGGCGACTCACTCCCGATCGTCGCCACCTACACCCGCGTCAACGAGGCCTTCCCCGGCGGCTCGGAACCGGCCGACGTGGTGGTCAAGGCCGCCGACATCTCCGCCCCCGAGACCCAGCGGGCCATCGCGGACTTCCGTGCGCAAGCGGTCCGTTCGGGCGCGTCGCACGGCCCGGTCGAGGTCGTCACACACGAAGAGCAGAACGTCGCGGTGATCTCGGTGCCGCTGGTCGGCGGCTCGGACCAGGACGAGGCGGCCGAGAGCCTGAAGCTGATCCGCGACGAGGTACGGCCCGCGACCCTGGGCCAAGTCGACGGGCTCGAAGCCCCGGTCACCGGCATGATCGCCGGATCGTATGACTTCAACCAGCAGATCGTGTCCTCCGTGGCCCCGGTCTTCGCCTTCGTCGTCGTCTTCGCGTTCCTGCTGATGCTGCTCTGCTTCAGGTCGCTGACGATCGCACTCACCTCGATCGTGCTGAACCTGCTGTCGGTGGGGGCGGCGTACGGAATCCTGGTGGCCGTCTTCCAGTACGGCTGGGGCGCGTCGCTGGTCGGCGCCGAGGGCGTCGGGGCGATCATCGCCTGGCTGCCGCTGTTCCTGTTCGTGATCCTCTTCGGCCTGTCGATGGACTACCACGTGTTCGTCGTCTCCCGGATCCGCGAGGCGAAGGTCCAGGGCCGTACGACCCGCGACGCGATCACGCACGGCGTCGTCACCACGGCCGGGGTCGTCACCAGCGCGGCCGTGATCATGGTCGCCGTGTTCGCGATCTTCGGCACGCTCTCGATGCAGTCCATGAAGCAGATGGGCGTCGGCCTCGCGGTGGCCGTGCTCATCGACGCGACGATCATCCGCGCGGTGCTGCTGCCCGCGGTGATGGCCCTGCTCGGCGATCACAACTGGTACTTCCCGCGCTGGCTGCGCTGGCTCCCGGACCTCACCCACGACGAGACCCCCCAGCCCGCATCCCATCCCGCACCCCAGTCCACGCCCCCCGGCTCCCCGGACCCGGCCCCGGTCCCGGCGCACAAGGGCTGACGCCTGCCGCGTCGTACGGGGACCGCAGGGCGCTGGACGACCGCAGGGGAGTCGTCCAGCGCCCTGATCGCCGAGAGCGAACAGGGGTGAGGGAACATCTCCAGGCTCATAAGCATTGAGTCGATACAGCTCAACTTGAGTGCCTAAGGGGAGATCATGGCTGCTGAGTCCAAGGCGTACACCTCGCTGACCCTGCCCGTACTGCCGCTCGACGGCGAAGTGGTGCTGCCCGGCATGGTGGTGCCGCTGGATCTGAGCGACGCCGATGTGCGCGCCGCGGTGGAGGCCGCGCAGGCCGCCGCGCGGGGCGATACCGGCAAGCCGCGGGTGCTGTTGGTGCCGCGGATCGACGGGACGTACGCGAGCACCGGCGTGCTCGGCACCGTCGAGCAGGTCGGGCGGCTCGCCGACGGCGACCCCGGAGCGCTGATCCGTGGGCGGCACCGGGTGAAGATCGGCGCGGGGACGACCGGGCCCGGCGCGGCGCTGTGGGTCGAGGGCGTCGAGGTCGAGGAGAGCGTGCCCGAGCCGCTGCCCGGCTCCGTCGCCGAGCTGGCCAAGGAGTACAAGGCGCTCGCCGCCAGCTGGCTGCGCAAGCGCGGGGCCTGGCAGGTCGTGGACCGGGTGCAGCAGCTCGCTGACAGCAACGACATCGCGCAGCTCGCCGACAACTCGGGGTACTCGCCCTTCCTGTCCACCGGCCAGAAGGTCGAGCTGCTGGAGACCGCCGACCCCGTCGCGCGGCTCAAGCTGGCCGTCGGCTGGCTGAGCGAACACCTCGCCGAGCAGGACGTCGCCGAGTCCATCGCCAAGGACGTACAGGACGGCGTGGACAAGCAGCAGCGCGAGTTCCTGCTGCGCCGCCAGCTCGACGCCGTACGCAAGGAGCTGCGCGAGCTGAACGGCGAGTCCGAAGGCGAGGAGTCCGACGACTACCGGGCCCGTGTGGAGGCCGCCGACCTGCCGGAGAAGGTGCGCGAGGCCGCACTCAAGGAGGTCGACAAGCTGGAGCGCGCCTCCGACCAGTCGCCGGAGGGGTCCTGGATCCAGACCTGGCTGGACACCGTGCTCGAACTGCCCTGGAACGAGCGGACCGAGGACGCGTACGACATTCCGGGCGCGCGGGCCGTGCTGGACGCCGAGCACGCGGGCCTGGAGGACGTGAAGGAGCGGATCACCGAGTACCTGGCCGTGCGCAAGCGGCGCGTCGACCGCGGTCTCGGCGTCGTCGGCGGCCGTCAGACAGGAGGGGCGGCGCGAGGCGCCTCGGTTGAGGGTGGTGGCGGGCGACGGGCGGGCGGCGCGGTGCTCGCGCTGGTCGGACCGCCCGGCGTCGGCAAGACCTCGCTCGGCGAGTCCGTCGCGCACGCGATGGGGCGCAAGTTCGTCCGGGTCGCGCTCGGCGGCGTACGGGACGAGGCGGAGATCCGCGGCCACCGGCGTACGTACGTGGGGGCGCTGCCCGGACGGATCGTGCGGGCCGTCAAGGAGGCCGGGTCGATGAACCCGGTCGTGCTGCTCGACGAGATCGACAAGGTGGGGTCGGACTTCCGCGGCGACCCGGCGGCCGCGCTGCTGGAGGTGCTCGACCCCGCGCAGAACCACACCTTCCGGGACCACTACCTGGAGGTCGAGCTGGACCTGAGCGACGTGGTCTTCCTGGCCACCGCGAACGTCCTGGAGGCCATCCCGGAGGCGCTGCTGGACCGGATGGAGCTGGTCCGGCTCGACGGCTACACCGAGGACGAGAAGGTCGTCATCGCCCGCGACCACCTGGTGAACCGGCAGCTGGAACGGGCCGGTCTGGGCGGCGAGGAAGTCACGCTCGACGAGTCCGCGCTGCGCAAGCTGGCGGGCGAGTACACCCGCGAGGCAGGCGTACGGAACCTGGAGCGGTCCATCGCGCGGCTGCTGCGGAAGGTCGCGGCGCAGCACGAACTGGGCGAGCGCGAGCTGCCGTTCACGGTCACGGACGCCGAGCTGCGGGAGCTGATCGGGCGGCCGCACCACGTGCCGGAGTCCGCCCAGGACCCGGCCGAGCGGCGGACCGCCGTGCCGGGCGTGGCGACCGGGCTGGCCGTGACGGGCGCGGGCGGCGACGTGCTGTACGTCGAGGCGTCGCTCGCGGACCCCGAGACGGGCGGGTCGGGGCTGACCCTGACGGGCCAGCTGGGCGACGTGATGAAGGAGTCCGCGCGGATCGCGCTGTCCTTCCTGCGCTCGCGGGGCGCGGAACTGGAGCTGCCGGTGGGCGACCTCAAGGACCGCGGGGTGCACATCCACTTCCCCGCGGGCGCGGTGCCCAAGGACGGGCCCAGCGCGGGCGTCACCATGACGACCGCACTCGCCTCGCTGCTGTCGGGGCGGCTGGTCCGTACGGATGTGGCGATGACCGGGGAGGTCTCGCTGACCGGGCGGGTGCTGCCGATCGGCGGCGTCAAGCAGAAGCTGCTGGCCGCGCACCGGGCCGGGATCACCACGGTGGTGATCCCCAAGCGGAACGAGCCGGACCTGGACGACGTGCCCGCCGAGATCCTGGACAAGCTGGACGTCCACCCGGTGACGGACGTCCGGCAGGTGCTGGAACTGGCGCTGGCGCCGGCGAACAGCCAGCAGCGGGCGGCGGACGCGACCCCGGTGGCCGCGTGAGGTGACGTGGGGCGACGTGAGATGACGTGACATGGGCGGCGCGGGTCCGAGGGGCCCGCGCCGCCCCTCGCGCGCGGCACCCGCCGGAGCGCGGAGGTAGCAGCCTGCGAAATACTGGAGGCGTACCGTGACGGCGTTCGGGAAGGCGAATCGGTGGGTGCTGAGGTGCACGAGAGCGGCGAGGGCCCGGAGGCTCCGGTCGGCCACGCCGATCAGGAGTTCCTCGCGCTGGAGCGCGAGCTGACGGTCTTCCTGCGCCGCGCCCGCGCCTCGTCGGGCGAGATGGCCCGCGCCGTCCACCCCGACCTGGAGCCCGCCGCGTACGGGCTGCTGGCCCGCCTCGCCGAGTACGGCGCGCAGCGGGCCACCGACCTCGCCGCGTACATCGGCGTCGGCAAGGCGACCATGAGCCGCCAGCTGCGCGCCCTGGAGCACCTCGGCCTGGTCACCAGGGAGCCGGACCCCGCCGACGGCCGCGCGTCCCTGATCCGGCTCACCGACGAGGGCCGCGAGCGCTTCGCCACGGTACGGGAGGCCCGCCGTGCCCAGTATGTGCGCACGCTCGCCGACTGGGACCGCCGCGAGGTGGCCGAACTGGCCCGGCTGCTCGGCCAGCTGAACACGCGCGCCGAGAACGCCCAGGACTGAGCACGGACCGGAACGGGATCCGAGCACGGACCGGAATGAGAACCGAGACAGGAACCGAGCGCGGAACCGGCCCGGACAGGTCCCGGACAGGTCCCGGATGGTCCCGGACAGGGGACCCGGACAGGCCCCGCTACAGCTCCGCGAAGATCGCCGCCGCGTCGTCGTGCTTCTTCCAGCGGAACGCGGGGCCCGACTCCGCCCGCGCCGTCTCCAGCGCCCTGACCCGGTCGATCAGGGACCGCGGCCCCTCCTTGCGCAGGAGGGCGAAGCAGTCCGCCCAGGTCCCCTCGGAGAACATCTCCACCCAGCGCCCGGCCCCGTCCGTGAGCGCCGCCAGCGCGGTGACCTCGTCCCGGCGCAGCGTCCCGGTGACCGCCCGCGCCGCCACGCCGGGGTCGGCGGCCGCCGTGAAGAAGCCGCCCTCCGTATTGCGCAGGGCCTCCACCGCCGCGCGGTACCCGCCCACCGCGGCCTCCCGCTCGGCCGAGCCGTCCGGCAGGGCGCGCGCCGCGGCGCCGAGTTCCCGTACCCGCGGCGGCAGCGCGTCCAGGCGGTCGTCGAGCACGGGGGTCACCGAACCGCCCGGCCCCTCGACCAGGAGCACGGAGTCGGAGAGGACCAGATACTCCACCTGACCGGCGTCCCAGCGGGCCAGCACCACGGTCGCCTGAGGCGTGCGAGGGTGAGAAAGGTCACACGTTTCGCGGTGTGCGCGGGCGGTGCGCCCGATCGCCTCGCGCAGCACCTCGCCGAGCGTCAAATCTCGCTGCGAAACGGACAGTTCGCCCAGCGCGCCGCCGAGGCGCGCGGTGAACCACGGGACGGAATGCAGACAGCCGTCGTCACCCGCCGGCGGGGTCACGCCGTCCAGCAGAACCAGCGCACCGCCCAGGCCCGACGCGGGCGACGCCAGCGACGCGTAGTCCTCGTCGGGACGGTCGGGGCGGCCGGGATCGGTGGCGAGTTCCATACGCATCCAGCCAGTCTGCACGAGCCCTTCACGGCGCGCCCGCGGACCCCTCACGGCCCGCCGTCAAGGCGGGATTTGGGCGGATTGCTGAGTTCCGGAACCGCGCGGCGGGGCATCCTGCCAAAGCCCGCCCGGCCCGTCCAACCGGCGCTCCGCGCACGGGCGGGGGAAATGCCAGGAAGACTTGCCCGCCCCCTTCTGCCGATGTTCACTCCTTCGGGTGGCCTGGCGGGTGATGGGCGGCTGCCGTTCCCGGAGCGCTGGAAGGGTCGGTACCCCGCACCAGAGGTGTCCGTGTTGACTCTTCGTCACCGGGTCGGCGGGGCACCGGGACGACACGTCCCGTGCCCTCCTCGGGCGAGGAAACGAGAACAACGAGCACATCGAGATTGCGAGCACCGGTGCAGATGAAGCGGCCGCGTGGCAAAGGTGGCAACGGCGGAGAGGCCGACGCCGGCCCCGAGCAGCCGTCGGGTGCTCAGCCGTCGGACGCCGACGCGGCAAAGAGCCCTCCGCCCGCCCCCACCGCCCCCACCGGCCGCAAGGTCCGGGTACGCAGCCGACTGATCATCGCCGTCGCCGTGGCCGCCGCCGCGGTCGCCGGAGCCGGAGCCCCCGCCCTGCTCGCGGCCTCCGACCGACTGGCCGACTCACAGAGCCTGGTCACCCTCGCCGAGCGCACCCAGCGCGCCGTCGTGCTGGCCCACGCGCTCTCCGACGAACGCGACGAGATCACGTCGTACATCGCCGCGGGCCGCCCCAAGGACGAGAGCCCCGCCGAGAGCGGCGGCGCCCGCGTCGACCGGCAGATCGCCGAACTGCGCGCCGAAGCACCCCGCGACCTGCGCGAGGACCTCGACGCGATCTCCGGCGTACGGCGGGCCGCGCTCACCGGCAAGGGCACCGCCCTGGAGACCCACACCGCGTACAGCGACGCCATCGCCGAACTGCGCGCCCTCACCGAGCGGCTCGCCGACCGGCTGCCGCCCCGCGCGGGCTCCGGCATCCGCGCGCTCGCCGACCTCGACCGCGCCGTCGAGCAGGCCGCCGCCAGCCGCGGGCTGCTGCGCGCCGCGCTCGCCACACCCCGGCCCGAGCCGGTCACCTCGTACGACCCCGTCACCGGCCAGTACGTGACCAGCGTGCCGGAATCCCCGCTGGACGCCCGCCGCGACGAACTGACCGCCGCCGCCCAGCGGGCCAGGATCGGCGAGGACCTCGCCCGCACCGACTTCGAGCGCTCCGGGCCCGGCGTCCACCAGGCCAAACTGCGCTCCACGGTCACCGGACCCGAGATCACCAAGGCGGAGAAGTACCTCGCCCGCCTCACCGACAAGCCGACCCTCACGGACGCCGAACTCGACCTGGACCGCGACCAGGTCGACGCCGCGCTGACCGCTCGCGTGGACCAGCTGCGCAGCGTCGAGAACAGCCTCACCGCCGAGCGCACCGCCACCGTCGCCCAGCTGCGCGACGACGACGTCACCGCGCTGGAGCTCCGCATCGCGATCGTCGGCGCCTGCCTGCTGCTCGCCGTGGGCGTCACGACGGCCGTCGCCCGTACCCTCACCCGGCCGCTCGCGGTCCTGCGCCTGGGCACCGCCCGGCTCGCCGACGACCCGGCCACCGACGAGCCGGTGCGCTTCACCGGCCGCAACGACGAGTTCGCCCAGGTCGTCCGCTCCGTCAACGAGCTGCACACGCACACGGCGCGGCTGCGCGAGCGCCTCACCGTCCTGGAGAGCGACCGCAAGCACCTGGTCGGCCGTCAGGAGACCCTCGCCGCCCAGTGCGAGGACCTGCGCCATGAGCTGGCCGAGGCGGGCACCCGCCTGGAGCGGGTCCGGCACGGCGTCGACGGCACCTTCGTCAACCTGGCGCTGCGCACCCTCGGCCTGGTCGAGCGGCAACTGGCCGTCATCGAGAACCTGGAGGACCGCGAGCAGGACCCCGAGCGCCTGTCCACGCTCTTCAAGCTCGACCACTTCGCCACGGTCATGCGCCGCCACAACGAGAACCTGCTGATACTCGCGGGCACCGAGCACAAGCACGCCCATCCGGGACCGGTCCCGCTGATCGACGTGCTGCGGGCCGCGGTCAGCGAGATCGAGCGCTACGAGCGGGTACGGATCTCCTCGCTGCCGCAGCACGCCCACCTCGCCGGGTTCGCGGCGGACGACATCAGCCACCTGGTCGCCGAACTCCTGGAGAACGCCACCTCGTTCTCGCCGCCGGACGCCCCGGTCGAGGTCTCCGGGTGGCTCCTGGAGAGCGGCGAGGTCATGCTCTCGGTCCAGGACCGGGGCATCGGCATCGCCGATGAACGGCTGCGCGAACTCAACACCCGCCTCACGGACTTCGACCCGGAGGAACCGCACGACCAGCAGGACGGCGGCCTCGGGCTCGGCCTGTACGTGGTCGCCCGGCTCGCCGGGCGGCACGGCGTCCGGGTCCAGCTGCGCGAGCAGAAGCAGGGCGGCGTGGCGGCGGTCGCGGTCCTGCCGAAGCAGATCCTCGCCGCGACCCCGTCCACGGCGGTGGCCGCTGAGCCCGGCGCCCCGGTCGCGGGCGCGGCCCCGGCCGTCCACCTCCCCGGCTCCGAGGCCGAGGCCAACTCCAACGTCCTACGCGCGGGCCGCACGCTGCCGCCCTCGCAGCCCTCGTCCGACGACCCCCTCATCACCGCGGCCGAACAGACCCTCACCTTCCACCGCCCCACGCCTCCGCCAGCCCCCGACGAGCCCGCCGCCGACGCCGGCACGGCCGCCGAAGCCGGGACGGTCAGCGGTACCGGCGTCTACGGGGGCGCCACGCCCCAAGCCGCACCCGACCCCGCTCCTGCGGCGGAGACCCCGGACGCCCGCACCACGCCCGTCATCCCCGCCCCCAGGACGGCCCACGCCGAACCCACGAGCGCAGACGGAGACGCCGACACCAGCACGACCACGGACACCGCGCCCCCCGCCCCGAAGTGGGAGCGCGTCACCGACAAGGGCCTGCCCAAGCGCACGCCCAGGATCACGACTCCGGCGCCGACGCCCGCCAGGGCCGTCGCCGGTTCCGTAGACGCCGAAGCGCTGCGCCGCAGACTCGGCGGGTTCCACCAGGGGGCGAGGGACGGCCGCCGCGACGTCGAGGCCGAACTCTCGGAACGCAGTGCGGACACCGACCGGACACCGGAACCCGACCGGACACCGGGCACCGGCCGGACCGCAGAAGACATGGGGGACACAGCCGAGGAGGCCCGCAGTTGACTGCGCCCATGCGTACGCCCAGTACCCCGAGCGCTCGCACCGAAACGAGTGAGCCGGGGACCCCGGACGAGGAGGCCAGGCCGCCCGAGCACCTCAGCAGCGAGGCTCGGAACCTGCACTGGCTGCTGACCAACCTCGTCGAAGAGGTCCCCGGCCTGCACTCGGTGGCCGTGGTCTCGTCCGACGGCCTGCTGCTGCTCTCGTCCGACCCCGGCCGGGAGCGGGAGCACCGCACCGCGACCAGCCCCAAGGGCCCCAAGGGCTCCAGCGCCGACCTCGCCACGGTCGTCTCCGGCATCTGCAGCCTCACCGTCGGCGCGGCCAAGCTGATGGACGGCGGCGGCGTCAAACAGACGATGATCGCCATGGCCGAAGGCAGCCTCTTCGTGATGTCGATCAGCGACGGTTCGCTGCTCGGCGTGCACGCCACGCCGGACTGCGACATGAGCGTCATCGCCTACCACATGGCGCTCTTCGTCGGCCGTGCCGGGCATGTCCTCACCCCCGAACTCCGCAGTGAACTGCGCCAGTCGATGGAGAGCGCCCAGTGAGCACAGCCGACCTCCCGATCCGCGGCGGCAACCGTAAACCCGCCCGCGTCCGCCCGTACTCCCTCACCGGCGGCCGTACTCGCTTCGGCCACGTCCTGCTCGTCGAGACGTTCGTCGCCCGTATCGACAACGCGCTCACGGCCCCCGACGAATGCCTGGAGCTGCCCGGCGGCTCGCTGGAGACCCGTGTCGTACCCGAGCTGCGGGCCATCGTGGAGCTCTGCCGCCGGATGCGTACGGTCGCCGAGATCGCCGCGCTGCTGAAGATGCCGCTGGGCGTGGTCCGCGTGCTGCTCAGCGACCTCGCCGACCAGGGAAGGATCCGCGTGTACGGGACCGGTCACGGACCGGGACAGCCGGACCGCGCGCTGCTCGAAAGGGTGCTCAGTGGGCTCCGCCGTCTCTGAAACGACCGACAAGTTCCGCACGGGAGCCACGGCAGCCGCGGCAGTCGCGGCCATCGAGGCGGCGGAGGAAGAAGGCGCCCAGCCCTGGCAGACCGACACCAGCCGAGCCCCCATCGCCACCAAGATAGTCATCGCGGGCGGCTTCGGGGTCGGCAAGACCACGCTGGTCTCGTCCGTCTCGGAGATCACCCCGTTGCAGACCGAGGCCCTGATGACCTCGGCCAGCGAGGACAGCGAGGACGACGACCTGACCGCGACCCCGGAGAAGACGACCACCACGGTCGCGATGGACTTCGGCCGCATCACGCTCGACGACGACCTGGTCCTGTACCTCTTCGGCACTCCGGGCCAGCAGCGGTTCTGGTTCATGTGGGACGACCTGGTGCGCGGCGCGATCGGCGCGGTCGTACTCGCCGACACCCGGCGGCTGCCCGACTGCTTCCCGGCCCTCGACTACTTCGAGAGCTGCGGGATCCCGTACGTCGTCGGGGTCAACCACTTCGACGGCACCGAGAAGTACGAGCCCGAGGACGTCCGCGACGCGCTGACGCTCCCCGCGCACACCCCTGTGGTGATCATGGACGCGCGCCGCCGGTACACGGTCATCGAGACCCTGCTCGCGCTGGTCGCCCACGCCTTGGACGCCACCCCCGAATAATCTCCGTCAGCAGATAGGCACACCCATGCGGAAGATACTCATCGTCGGCGCCGGGCAGTCCGGCCTCCAGCTCGCCCTGGCGCTGCAGTCGCAGGGGTACGAGATCACCCTGATGTCCAACCGCACGGCGGACGAGATCCGGTCCGGCCGGGTCATGTCGACCCAGTGCATGTTCGACACGGCGCTGGGGCACGAGCGTGACCAGCAGCTCGACTTCTGGGAGTCCCAGGCCCCGAAGATCGAGGGCCTCGGCGTCTCCGTCGCCGGTCCCGAGTCCCAGCGGGTCATCGACTGGGTCGGCAGGCTCGACGGCTTCGCGCAGTCCGTGGACCAGCGCGTGAAGATGTCCGGCTGGATGGAGACCTTCGTCCAGCGCGGCGGCCAGCTCGTCATCCACGGCGCCGCGGTCTCCGACCTCGACTACTTCTCCCGCACCTACGACCTCGTCCTGGTCTCCGCGGGCAAGGGCGAGCTGGTCTCGATGTTCGGCCGGGACGCCGCCCGCTCGCCGTACGACACCCCGCAGCGCGCCCTCGCGGTGGCGTATGTGCACGGGCTCGGCCCGCGCCCCGAGCACCCGGAGTACGACGCGGTCCGCTGCAACCTGGTCCCCGGCGTCGGCGAACTCTTCGTCATGCCCACCCTCACCACGTCCGGCCGCGCCGACATCCTGTTCTGGGAGGGCGTACCCGGCGGCCCCCTCGACGTCTTCAAGGGCGTCAAGGACCCCGCCGAACACCTCGCTCTCACCCTGGAGCTGATGGAGCGGTTCACGCCGTGGGAGTACGCCCGCGCCACCAAGGTCGAACTGACCGACGCGGGCGGCACGCTGGCCGGACGCTACGCGCCCACGGTCCGCAACCCGATCGGCCGCCTGCCGGGCGGCGGCCTGGTGCTCGGCGTCGCGGACGTCGTCGTCGCCAACGACCCGATCACCGGGCAGGGCTCCAACTCGGCGTCCAAGTGCGCCGCGTCCTACCTCTCCTCGATCATCGAACACGGCGACCGCCCGTTCGACGAGACCTGGATGCAGGCCACGTTCGACCGCTACTGGGACACCGCCCAGCACGTCACCAAGTGGACCAACGCGATGCTCGGCGTCCCCCCGGAGCACGTCCTGAACCTCATCGGCGCGGCGGGCGACCTCCCCCCGATCGCCCACCGCTTCGCCAACGGCTTCAACGACCCCGCCGACTTCGAGAACTTCTTCTACGACCCGGAGAAGGCGAACGCGTACGTCGCCCAGGTGGCAGCGGACGCACAGGACACACCCTCAGCCTGACTCCGATCCTCAACCCAGACGCGAACCCGAGCCCCCGAACCCGAGGTCCGACCCCTCCCTGGCCCCCTCGGGCAGCTCCGGCGGGCGGAAGTCCGCCACGGGCTCCCCGCCGGGGTCCGGGCGTACGACGCCGAGCAGCGGGTTCGCCGCGATCGGCGAGACCTTGACCTTCGCGCCGGGCCGCGGCGCGTGGACGACCATGCCGTCACCCAGATAGAGCGCGACGTGCGTCGCCTCGGGGAAGTACACCACCAGGTCACCGGGCCGCACCGTATCCAGCGGCACGCGCGGCAGCTCGGCCCACTGCTCCTGCGAGGTACGCGGGACCGGACGCCCGGCCCGGCCCCACGCCTGGGAGGTGAGCCCGGAGCAGTCGTACGCCGTAGGCCCCTCGGCGCCCCACTCGTACGGCTTGCCGATCTGCTCCACCGCGTACCGCAGCGCCGCGGCGCCAGCCCGCGAGGGGGGCCGCGTCGCCGGACCGCCCAGCGCCCCGGACGCGATCAGCTTTTCCTGGGCCTCGGCGGTCCTGGCCTCTTCCAGCGCGCGCAGCCGGGCGAGCTGCTCCGCGCTCAGCCCGGCGAGCAGCCGCTGCACCTCGGCCAGGCGCTCGGTGACCGTGTCCTTCTGCTCCTTCCGCTTCTCGGCCAGCGTCAGCTGCTTGTCCAGGGCCTCGCGGGACTTCGCGGCCAGCTCCTCGGCGCGGCGCTCGCCCGCGGTCAGGCGGCCCACCGTCCGCGCCCGCTCGGCCGCCGCACGCCGGATCAGACGCCCCTGGTCGAGGGCGTGCCGCGGATCGCGGGCCAGCAGCAGGCGCACATACGGGGACAGGTCGCCGGTGTTCTGGTACTGCTGCCGGGCCAGCCGCCCGGCGGCGCTCCGGCTGGCCCCCAAGGCGACCCGCGTCCTGGCCAGGGCGCGGCTGAGCCTTCGGGTCTCGGCCTTCTGGGCCTTCAGTTTCTCCGCGGTGGCGTTGTACGTCTCGGTGGCGTCCTCGGCCCTGCGGTACAGCTCCTGAAGGTCCGTCAACAGCTCAGCCACGGACGGCTCCCCACCCACCGCCGCAGCCTCGAAGCCGACATCGGGCTCGGGAACCGGCGCCGCGGCAGCGGGCCCCGCCGCCATCACCGCCGCCGCCACGGTCGCCGTACAGACCAGCCGAAGAACGTTGCCCGGCACAAAGACCACCTCCACCGCGAGCATCGCGACCGCGACGCGGGGGCCGCCTGGTGGCGGGGGCGATCCGGCGGTATCGCGTCACCCGTTCCGGGAGGCGTGGCGAGCCGGAATTGACACGACGTCAGCCGGAGGGGCCGCGCCGCGGCTTGGTCCAGGGCCACTTAGGGCCGCCGCTGGGCTCGCCCTCCGGGTCGTACGCGTACATCCAGCCCCGCGCCAGGCCGAGCCGACGGCTGTGCCCCGCGGGCACCCGCCGGTACACCAGGACGGTGGGCTTCCCGCCGTCCGGGTCCGGCACGGGGACCTCGTACACCTTGGGCGGATGCCCGGTCAGGCCGGTCAGCACCGGCAGCACCCGGCCGTCCAGCGGGCCGCCGACGAACGGGGTGTCTTCGCTCTTCACGCTGACAGTGTCACAGCAGGTGGGCCGCGTCGCCCAGCACGGGCAGCACGCGCCGGGCCAGCGCCCCGGCGCGGCCGTCGGACTCCTCCAGGCCGAGGGCCGCGCGCAGGGCGGCCGCGGTCTGCTCGTCGGACGCGGCGGTGGCGGTCATCAGGGCCATGAAGTGATCGAGCAGCCAGCCCCTGAGCTCGTCCACCGGCGGCTGCTTGCCCTCGTCCAGCCAGATCAGCGAGGCCGCCTCGACCGCCGTGATCCACATCCGCACCATCATGCGCAGCCTGGGCGCGGCCTCGGCCACCTCCAGATGGGCCAGGATCTGATCCGCGGCGACCTGTCGCACCTCGTCCACGATGGCGCTGGTATGGGACGTGGAGGCGACGCTGCCGCCCTGGAGCAGCGCGCTGAACCCGGTGTCGTGCTGGTCCACGAAGGCGAGATAGCGATCCAGGGCGCGGCTGAGCCGCTCGGTGAGCGGCCCGGTCGACGGCTCGGCGAAGCACTGCTCCAGATCGTCTGCGGCCGACCGCAGGGCGGCCTCGTACAGCTGCTGCTTGCCGCCGGGGAAGTAGCGGTACACCAGCGGCCGCGAGACCCCCGCCGCCTCGGCGACGTCGTCGATCGAGACCTCCTCGGGCGCCCGGCGCGCGAACAGGGTGAGCGCGGCGGCCAGCAGCTGGGTACGGCGCTCCTCGACGCTCAGCCGCCGATACGCCGGGGCGGACGCGCGGGCGGGCGGACGAATCGGAGCGGAGGACATGGCAGCAGCCTAGCCGTGGACCCGCACCGCGTACGCTGCGCGAGCGTACGCGCACGCAAGGTAGACAGTACTCGTCACCGCACGTGACCATGTGGCTCGTGCGGGGTGCGCAGCGGGGCAGGCGCGTGGGAGGTGTCCCATGGCAGTGGACGACGAGGACAGCAGGACGAGCGGCGCGAGCGGCACAGACGGTACGGGAGACACGGGCGGCCCGCCCGGTACGGGCTTCACGGAGCCGGAACCGTCCGACAGTCTGCGCACGTTCGGCGCGGTGGTACGGGCGCTGCGCGAGCACGCGGGGCTCAGCCGAGAGGAGTTCGCCTCGCTCGTGCGGTTCTCCAGACACACGGTGGCGTCGATCGAGCTGGTCCGCCGGATGCCGGACCTGGAATTCGTGGAGCGGGCCGAGCCGCCGCTCGGCAACACCGGCGCGCTGCGCCAGTCCGCGCCGTTTCTGTCGCGGCAGCCGGGCCTGGCGAGCTGGTTCCGGCAGTGGGCGCGGCTTGAGGCGTCGGCGATCAGCTTGTACACGTACGAATGCCGGGTGGTGCCCGGCCTGTTGCAGACCGAGCCGTACGCGCGGGCGGTGTCGCTCAGCGTGCCGCCGTTGCCGCGTCCGGACCAGCTGGGCCAGCGGATCGCCGCGCGGCTCGCGCGCCAGGAGCTGCTGTCCACGGACCGCGAGCCGCCGACCGCCTTCAGCTTCATCATCGAACAGGCGGTACTGGAGCGGAGCACGGGCGGCGAGGAGGTGACCCGGCAGCTGTTCGACCACCTGCTGGACGTGGCGGAGCGGCACTGGAACGTGGAGTTGCAGCTGATGCCCCTGCGCCAGCCCGCGCACGCCGGGCTCGACGGTCCGCTGAGGCTCGCGGAAGCCCCGGACAACCGATGGTTCGGCTACTCGGAAGGGCAGGAGAACGGCCGTCTCATCACCGGCAGGAAAGAGATCAGCGTCCTCCATCAGCGGTATGCGAAACTGCGTTCACAGGCCCTCACTCCCGAGGACTCCGTGGGCCTGCTGAAGCGGATGCGAGGAGCGCTATGAGCAGCAGCACGTCCGAACTCGCCTGGTTCAAGAGCAGTTACAGCGGCTCGCAAGGTGACGACTGTGTGGAGGTCGCCCTCGACTGGCACAAGTCCAGCTACAGCAGCGGCTCCGAGGGCGACTGCGTGGAGGTCGCCTCCTGCCCCACCACCGTCCACGTCCGCGACTCCAAGAACCAGCAGGGCAGCCCCCAACTCGCCCTCGCTCCCGCCGCCTGGACGGCCTTCGTGGGCTACGCCGCCCGGCACTGAGCCCGGCCGACTGTCAGTGCCGCCTGCCACGCTGGTCTCCCTGGCTTCACCCGTCCAGCGAAGGGGGATCAGACGATGGCGATTCTGGCAGCGGTGCTGGGTCTCTTGGTGCGCCCCAGAGGCCCGGCACCAGGCGCTGGGAGCGACCCTGGAGCCGACTCCGGTGACGCGGCTCCAGCGGCAGCCGTGGTGGAGGGCGGCCCCGCTCCCGGATCCGCCAACCGCAGAGTGCGGATGATCGTCGAGGTACTGAACGACCCGGACGAGATCGCGCGGGCTACTCAGGCCCTGTCGAAGCAGCCTGGGTGGAGCGTGCGGCCTGCCCAGCCGCGCGACGGACTCACGCCCGACGAGCGATACAGGGCGTTCGTCGTCGATGTGGCATCGCGCGGCGCGAAGTGGCGAGCGGCAGGGTCCGCACGAGAGAAGGCGACCCGGCTCGCTGACCGGCTGAAGGTCGGCATGTGGGTCACGGACGCCTGGCTGTACCGTCCGGAAGAGCGAAAGGACCTCCTTCTCGTCCATGTCCACCGTAAGGCTCCCCAGGGAGCGGGACGGCGTCTGACCTGGTTCTGGCAGCACTTGGTCCCCCTCGGAGTGACCGACACCCAGCGGTCGCTGCTGGTGCCTTATGCGCCGGAAGGGGCAGAGGGGGAGCTGGAAGAGGCAGAGGGGCCCATCAAGTCGCGAGCCTTGACAGCGCTCCAGCGGCCCGACAGGCCCGCCAGTGAGCCGCCGTTCGACTCGACACGGCACGATGTGCGCCTGCCGGTAGGTCCGCGGCCGACACGCGCGCTCTCCGCGCGGTGTGCGCTCTGGCGCGTGGCGCTCTTTCTCCTGCTGTTCGCGGGCGTTCTCGGATGCGGGATGGCGATCGCGGCGTCCTCATGGCCGTGGCGGTTCCTCGCCTTCCTGCCTCCGGTAGCCCTCGTGTGGCCGGTGGGGCGTTGGGTCACCTCGAACGCGTCCAGACCCTGGCTGTTCCGGCTCGGTGTCGGAGCCGTGGCGGTGGGGTGCCCCGTATACCTCGGATACCTGTGGGAGGACGGCCGCCCGGAGAGCGTGACCTCCCGGCTGTCCGGGATCCTGCTCATGCTGCCCATCCTCGTCATGGGAACCGGTCTGTGGCATGCGGTGGCCGACTCGTGGTTCAGCCGCAACCTGCACTGGCTGCTGCCGGTGTTGGTCGCGCCTCTGCCGTTCGTGCTTCCCTGGGCGGGCGGGTTCCTGCACGCCGTCTATCTCGAGGATGGCTTCGGCATCCCCGCGGACGCGGTACATGTCCCCTTCTACTGGACGTACTTCGTGGCCCTCAAGCCTCTGGGTAAAGTCGTGCTGGTCACGCTGATCCTGTTGGGCTGCCTCGGCTGGGCCCGCTACTTCGACTGGCAGTTGGGGTTGACCGGGATGGTCTCCTTGCTCGTCCCCCTCCTGGCCCTCCTCTCCTCACTCCTTGTCGCCATGTCCGCCCTGGACCAGGTGACCAGTGCGGCCGAGCGCGCCTTCCAGGATGTTGCTGAAGGCAGACGTCCACCGGCGTACTTCGGGGTGCAGGGCGACATCGTGTGCGTACGCCTCCTGGAGGAGGATGCCGCCGTACACGTCTCGCCAGGACCGGTGCCCACCGGGCATCCCGTGCTGGCTTTTCCCGCCGAGGGTGAGAGCATCTGGGTCTGGGACCCGGATATGGCCCGAGGTGAGGATTCCACCCAGCATGCCGTCCGGATGCGTGCGGAGGACGTCGCGCTGTTCCCGGCGAAGAACGGACGATGTGCCGCAGGCTGATCGCCGCGCAGCAGGTGGCCCGGTGGCAGTGGGTGTGACCCGCGCGTCATGTCAGCTCGGGGGAGGGGGGCGCTTCACCCCAGCAACCCGGAACTGCGCCACAGCCGCCGCCCCGGCCCCCGCAGAACCCCGATGTCGTCCAGGAAGTCCGTCAGGCGCTTCGCGCCGGTCCGCATGACGTCCCTCCGGTGCGCGCTCGCCTTCACCTGGGCGAGGGCCTCGCGCCGGTCGAGCCCCACGTTCTCGTACACCTTGGGGTTGACGAAGGCGACGGAGAAGACCCGAGCCGCCTCGCCGGAGCTGAGCCGGGTGAGCTCGCGCTGCCAGCGCGGCGCGGTGACCATCTGGCGGCGCAGCTCCTCACGCGCGTACCGCACATGGCGGGCTTCCTCGATGACATGGATCCGCGTCACCCCGCGTACCAGCGGCTGGATCCGCTCGTCGGGAAAGGTGAGCCGCTGCATCCAGTCGAGGATCTCCTCCCCGAGCAGCGTGCAGGCGAAGGAGCCGGGGGTGGTGGAGGCGGTCTTCAGGACGCGGGCGAGATTGTGGTGGAGCGTGGAGACGGGATAGGCAGGCCCCCCGGTCTTCTTGACCATGCGGGCGAACATCATCGAGTGGCGGCACTCGTCGGCGATCTCCGTCAGCGCGTACCGCACATGGGAGCTGGTCGGGGACTTGTCGTAGATGTGCCGGACCAGCAGCTGCATCAGGATGACCTCGAACCAGATGCCGAGCGAGGCGAGCGCGGCGGCCTCGTGCCGGGCCAGCTCCATCCGCTGTTCCTCGGGCATCCGGCGCCACAGCGGAGTGTCGTACAGGGACACGAGCTCCGGCGGCCAGAACCACTTGCCCTCTTCGGCGGGGGCGTCCCAGTCGAGTTCCCGGTCGGGGTCGAAGGAGTGCTTGGCGGAGGACTCCAACAGCCGTTCGGCCACTTTCTCGCGGTCCTTGAGCGGCCCGAGCGCATCTCTGAGTCCCTCGAACGCGGCGGTTTCCGTAGTGATCGTCATGGATTCTCACCCAGTCGTAGAAGTGCTGATCCCCGGCCCGCATCCCTGTTACCAGCGGTCACACCTTATGAGACTCTATGTCAGCAAGGGCGTCAATCCCCTGCGCGTGAGTTGTTGACCACGCGTCCGCCGACGTGTGAATCTGCCAACTACCCAATCTCATAAGGACGTAGCGGCAGCATCCGAGCGAAGGAGCCGTCAGTGTCGACGTACGATCGCTACACCCGAGCCCCCGCAGAACCGACCTGGCAGATCCCCGCCACCGGCTCGGCCCGTTTCAGCTGGGAGTACGACGACGGCCGGGACCGTCTCCTCGCCCTCTACCAGAAGGGCAAGGACAAGCAGTGGGACGGCGCCAAGCGCATCGACTGGGACCTGGAGGTCGACCCGCGCGACCCGCTCGGCACCCCCGACGAGGCGCTCACGCTCTACGACACCCGCCACTGGGCGAAGATGAGCGAACGCGACAAGGGCGACCTGCGCCAGCACTACGCCGCCTGGCAGTTCAGCCAGTTCCTGCACGGTGAGCAGGGCGCGATGGTGTGCGCGGCGCGCATCGTCGAGTCCGTACCCGACCTGGACGCGAAGTTCTACTCCGCGACCCAGACCATGGACGAGGCCCGGCACGCCGAGATATTCGGCCGCTTCCTGCACGACAAGGTCGGCATGGCCTACCCGATCAACGACAACCTCCAGTCGCTGCTCGGCGACACCCTGCGCGACTCCCGCTGGGACATGCCCTACCTCGGCATGCAGGTCCTGATCGAGGGCCTCGCGCTGGCCGCGTTCGGCATGATCCGGGACACCACCGACAAGCCGCTGCCGCGCCAGATCCTGGCGTACGTCATGCAGGACGAGGCGCGCCATGTCGCCTTCGGCCGGATGGCGCTGCGCGACTACTACGCGCAGCTCAGCGAGGCGGAGCTGCGCGAGCGCGAGGAGTTCGTCATCGAGGGCTGCTATCTGATGCGGGACCGGCTGCGCGGCGTCGAGGTCCTGGAGAACTTCGGCATCGGCAAGGCGGAGGCGCAGGAGTACAGCGAGCGCTCGGAGTATGTGGCGCTGTTCCGGAAACTCCTGTTCAGCCGGATCGTGCCGTGTGTGAAGGACATCGGGCTGTGGGGCAAGCGGCTTCAGCAGGCGTATGTCGACATGGGCGTCTTCGAGTTGGGCAATGCCAATCTGGACCAGCTGATGACGGAGGACGAGGAGATCGCGGAGAAGCTGGACGCGGAGAGGTTCGCGGTGGAGGAGGCGGAGCGGGTCGCGGAGGTCGCGACCACGATCGACGCGGGCCGCGCGAACTAGGCGCACTGGACCGCGCACCCCCACCGGCCCGCGGCCGCGGAGCCGACGTCCCCCACCCGAGCCGGAGTGCGCACCCCCACCCGCCCGCAGGCGCACGAGGGATCCCACCCGCCCGCAGGCGCGTACGCACGTGAGGGGGTGGGGTGGGGGGTGCGAGCGGAGCGGGGACTGTGACCTGGGCAGCACGCGGTTCGCAGCTTCCGGGCAACCAGTCGCCGTGAGCACGTACCCCCCACCCCACCCCCGCCCCACAACGAAACAGAACGCACGCACCCCGCACGCGGGGGCCGGGGCCCCACAGCGAAACAACAGCGCACCGCGGCTCACCCCGCCGCGGCCAGCGCCGCCTTCATCACCGCGTGAGCGACCGGCGCCGCGCTGCCGCCGCCGCTGATGTCGGAGCGGTTCGCCGCCGCCTCCTCGACCACCACCGCCACCGCCACCGCGGGCCGCCCCGCGTCCCGCGCCCGCGCCCACGACACGAACCACGCGTACGGCAACCCAGAGTTGCCGATGCCGTGCTGCGCCGTGCCCGTCTTGCCCCCGACGACCGCGCCAGGGATCGCCGCGTTCCGCCCCGTACCCTCCTCCACCGCGTCCACCATCATCTCCCGCAGCAACACCGCCGCCCGCTGCCCGAACGGCCGCCCCAGGGACCGCGTGTGCGTGGTCGACACCACGACACCGCGCCGACTCGTCACCCGGTCCACCAGCCGCGGCGCCTTCAGCTCACCCCCGTTGGCCACCGCCGCCGCCACCATCGCCATCTGCAACGGCGTCGCCGTCGTGTCGTACTGCCCGATCGCGGAGAGCGCCAACTGCGCGCGATCCATCGAGGTGTCGAAGTTGCTGGGGGCGACGGGCGAAGGAATCCGCAGCCCGCGGTCGTTGAACCCGAACCCCTCCGCCACGCGCACCATCTCGCGCAGTCCCACCCGGTCCCCGACCCGCGCCAGCACGGTGTTGCAGGACCACATCACGGCGTACCGCAGCGACGCGTCGGCGCAGCCGTCCACCGCGTTGGTGAGCTCGGTCGACGTACCCGGCAGGGTGTACGGATCGGGCGCGCCGGTGGGCGCGTCGATGTCCTCCACCACGCCCGACTCCAACGCGGCCGCGGCCGTCACGATCTTGAACGCGGAGCCGGGCGGGTAGGTCTGCCGGATCGCCCGGTTCAGCATCGGCTTGGTGGCGTCCGCGTTCAGCCGCCGCCAGCTCCTGGCCACCGCGCCGCCGGTCCCGGAGAGCACCGTGGGGTCGTATGACGGCGTGGAGACCAGCGCCAGCACCCGCCCCGTGGTGGGGTCGAGCGCCGCCACCGCGCCCGGCTTGCCGCCGAGCGCGGCGTACGCGGCCCGCTGCACGGACGGCTCGATGGTGGCGTGCACCCGGCCGCCGTCCGGGCGCGAGCGGGTGAGGTCGTGCCACAGCGGGATCGGCGCGAGCAGCGGGTCGGCGCCGGAGAGCGCCGCGTCCTCGGCGTCCTCCAGGAAGGTCGTGCCGTACGTCTGTGAGGCGTACCCCGTGACAGGCGCGTACAGCGGTCCGTTCTTGTACGTACGCGCGAAACGGAACCGCTCACCGGTGTCCAGCGAGCCGGTGACGGGCTTGCCGCCGACGAGGATGTCCCCGCGGGGCTGCGCGTAGCGGGCGATGGCCGCGCGCTGGTTGGCGGGGTTGTCGTCGTACTCCGCGGCCTGGAAGACCTGGACGCGGGTGGCGTTCACCAGCAGCGCGAGGATGAGCAGCAGGCTGAAGACGGCGGCCAGCCGGATATGCCGAATCAAACGACGCTCTCCCGTTCCGAACCCCGTTCCGAACCCCGTTCTGAACCCCGTTCCGAACCCCGTTCCGCAACCCGCTCCCGACGCGCCGAGTCACTGACCCTGATCAGCAGGGCGACGATGATCCAGTTGGTGACGACGGACGAGCCGCCCTGCGCGAGGAACGGCATGGCCATGCCCGTGAGCGGGATCAGCCCGGTGACCCCGCCCGCGATCACGAACACCTGGAGCGCGAGGATCGAGGCAAGCCCCGTGGCCAGCAGCCGCCCGAACGGGTCGCGCAGGGCGAGCCCGGCCCGGAAGCCGCGGCTCACCAGCAGGGCGTACAGCAGGAAGAGCGCGGACAGGCCGCTCAGGCCGAGTTCCTCGCCCGCCGTCGCCAGGATGAAGTCGGACTTCGCGGCGAAGCCGATCAGGTGGGACTCGCCGAGGCCGAGCCCGGTGCCGAGCAGCCCGCCCGCCGCGAACGCGAAGAGGGACTGCGCGAGTTGGGTGGGTCCTTCGCCCGCGTCGATGGAGGCGAAGGGGTGCAGCCAGTCCTCGACGCGGCTGTGTACGTGCGGTTCGAGCGAGCCCACGGCGAACGCGCCGACCGCGGCGAGGAGCAGGCCGACGGCGATCCAGCCGGTGCGCCCGGTGGCCACGTACAGCAGGACGACGAACAGCCCGAAGAAGAGAAGCGAGGTCCCCAGGTCGCGTTCGAGCACCAGCACGCCGACGCTGAGCAGCCAGATCGCGACGATCGGGCCGAGCACCCGTCCGGTGGGGAGCTGGAGACGCCACAGGCGGCGGCCGGTGTGGGCGAGGGCGGTGCGGTTGGCCGCGAGGTAGGCGGCGAAGAACACGGCGAGGAGGATCTTGGCGAACTCGGCGGGCTGGAGGGACAGTCCGGCGACCCTGATCCAGATGCGGGCGCCGTTCACGGCGGGGAAGAGGATCGGCAGGGCGAGCAGCGCCAGGGCGGCGGCCGCGGCCCGGTAGGCGTAGCGCTGGAGCACGCGGTGGTCGCGCAGCACCACGACCACGGCGATGAACAGCGTGACCCCGGCGGCGGACCAGACGAGCTGGGCGGGTGCGGCGGTGTCGCCGGGGGTCTCCAGGTCCAGGCGGTAGATCAGCACCAGACCGAGGCCGTTGAGCAGGACGGCGATCGGCAGCAGCAGGGGGTCGGCGCAGGGGGCGCTGGCGCGTACGGCGAGGTGCGCCAGCAGGGCGAGGGTGGCGAGCCCGGTGCCGTACGCGGCGGCGTCCGGGGGTACGGCGTGGTTCCGGCCCAGGCCGACGACCGCGTACCCGAGTACGGACAGCCCGACGGCGAGTGCGAGCAGCCCGAGTTCGGTGCCGCGCCGCCGGGGCACCCGCGCGGCCGGGAGCAGCACCTCAACCCGCTCCGTGACCATAACCCGCGTTCCGGACATACCGGGCAATTTAACAAGTGAACGGCACACCAGCGCGCACGCGCGAGGGCGCGCCCGCACCGCCCGGCGAGATGACGGCGGGTCAGCGCGGCTCCGGGCCTCCCCGGATTTCCGGGGGCGCCGGAGTCACCGGCCCCGACGCTCCCGGCGCTCCCGACGCTCCCGACGCCCCTGACGGGGCATCCGCACTCGGCGGAGCGCAGGCGCACTCCGCCGAGTCCGGGAGCGCGAGGCGGGCGACGGCACCGCCGTCCGGGGCGTTGGCGAAGGTCAGCCGGGCGCCCAGGACGGCGGCCTGGCCCACCGCGATGGTGAGCCCGAGGCCGTGCCCGCCGCGCGCCCCGCTCTCGGTGCGGAAGCGCTGCGGGCCGTGCGTGACCAGGTAGTCCGGGTAGCCGTCGCCGTGATCGCGCACGGTGATGACGGGCCCGTCGACGGTCAGGGTGACGGGTGCGCGGCCGTGGCGGTGCGCGTTGCCGACGAGGTTGCCCAGGACGCGTTCGAGCCGCCGCCGGTCCGTCTCGACGCACAGATCACGGGCGATCACCACCTCGGTGTCGGTGCCCGACGACCGGACCACGCGTTCGGCGAGCGGCCCCAACAGCTGCGCGTCCAGCTCCAGCCGCTCGGACCTGGAGTCGAGCCGGGAGATCTCCAGCAGGTCCTCGGTCAGCGAGCGCATGGTCTGTACGCGGTCCCTGACCAGCTCGGCGGGCCGCCCCGGCGGCAGCAGCTCGGCCGCCGCGTGCAGCCCGGTCAGCGGGGTGCGCAACTCGTGCGCGACATCCGCCGTGAAGCGCTGCTCGCTCTCCAGCTTGCCCTGGAGCGTCGCGGCCATCGTGTCCAGGGCCCCGGCCACCGCGGACACCTCGTCGGGGTGCCGCGTGGGGTCGTCCGTACGCGGGTCGTGGACCCGTGCGTCGAGGTCGCCCGCGCTGATCCTGCGGGCCACGGCCGCGGTCTGGTGCAGTCTGCGGGTCACGCGGGTGACGGCGAAGGCGCCGATCAGGAGCGTGGCCCCGATGGAGAGGACGGACGAGCCGATGATGGCGCGGTCCAGGCCCTCGATGGTCCTGGCGCTCTGCGTGTAGTCGATCTCGGCGGCGACCGCCCGCCCGCCGTCGGCGGGGCCCGCCGCCCACATGGTGGGGCGGCCGTCGTGGTCGGCGACCATGGTGCCGCGCTCCCCGGACGCCGCCAGGTCGCGCAGGGCGTCCGGGAGGCCCGGCGGGTCGATGCCGGAGCCCGGCGGGAGCTGGTCCCCGGCTTCGTACAGGCGACTGACGTCCTGGAGTTTGGTGAGGGCTTTCTCGCGGGCGTTGCCCACGGTCTGGCTGGTCACCGCGACATGGACGAGGGAGCCGAGCAGCGCCGCGAGTACGCAGCACATGATCGTGATGAACAGCGCGGCCTTCCAGGTGAGGGTCGCGGTCCAGGCGGGCATCCGGGGCTTCACGAGCGCGCCGCCGAAGGAGCGGGAGACGTACCGACTCCGCCGTCGGCGCGCGCGGAGATGATCTCCAGGCGCTTGGGGAGCATCGCCTTCTGCTGCGCGTCCCAGGACCACACATCCCGGTACTCGTAGTCGGCGATATGCGCTGGGGAGTGCACGACCAGATCCCGCCCCGCCACCTCCACGCTGATCACGGGCTGCGCGGTGGACATGATCCGCATCAGCCGCCCCTGGTCGTCGACGCGGTAGCAGCGGATGCCCAGGCTGCCGTCCGAGAACGTGATGCCGACGATCAGCTCGTCCCGGCCGTCGCCGGTCATGTCGCGGTAGTACGCCTTCAGAACGGGACAGTCAGCCGTATCCCCACCTCGGCCCTCATCCCCGTCCCCCTCATCCCCATCCCCATCCCCATCCCCATCCCCCTCATCCTCCTCGCCGCACCGCGCGACCGCGCGCGCCGTGTCATCGGGGAGCGCGTCCGCCCCGGTGTACGTGTCGGGGTGGGCCGCGGCCTCCGCCTGGACGATCCGGACCGGGTCGACGGAGCGCAGCTCCCCCCGCGGCACGCTGATGCCGGGCACCGCCTCGGTCATGTCGTCGGCGACGTCGTCCTGGCTCTCGGTCGGCGGTGGCGGCAGGTCGGGCCAGAGCCGGGCCGGGCCGACCGCGCTCCGGGTCGGTCCCGCGCTCTCGGCCCCGCCCGGACTGCCGCAGCCCACGGCGAGCAGGGCCGCGGCGGGCAGCGCGAGTACGGCCAGGGCCACACGGCGTCGGGCCACACGGCGTCGGGTCACGGCACTCCCGCCTGCCGCGCCCGCTCAGTTCACGAGGTCGGCGTAGAGGATGATGTTGTCGGTGCGGTGGCCTCCCGCGAGGCCGCCGCCGCAGGTGAGGAGGCGCAGCTCGGGGCCGTTCGTCTCCCCGTACACCTTATTCGTGGGGAAGTCCTTTTTCGCCACCTGCTCGATCTCGCGGACCGCGAACCGTGCCGTGCTGCCGTCCGCGCGGTCGACCTCGACGGCGTCGCCGACCCTGATGTCCTTGACGTTTCTCATCAGCGCCGGGCCGTTCGCCGTGTCGTAGTGCGCGACCAGTACGGACGCGCCCTTCTCGCCCGGCGTGGGGCCGTCCTTCCACCAGCCGGGTTCACCGGCCTTGTCCACCGGCGGCACCCCGAGCGCGCCCGAGCCGTCCGTGGTCAGGTCGAGCATCGTCTTCGCGTCGACCCCGGCCGACGGGATGCGCAGCCCGGTCGGCTTCGAGGGCTTCAGCGGCCGGGCGGGCGCCTGCTTGCCCTGGGCGGTGGCGGCCCTGGCCGTGGAACTGACGGTGACGTCGGGGCCAGGGCTCGCGGAGCCCTGGCCGCAGGCCATGAGCCCGCCGCCGAGCGCGACGGCCAGCGCGGACGCCGTGGCGATACGGGTGGTGAGGGACGGGGTGTACGTGCTCACGGGGGCTCCAGAGGGTGCGGAGGGGAGCGTGCTTCCTGCGGCACCGACGACCGTATGCACCCGTGATTACGGCCTTTCACCTGCTATGTAACGACAGCCCGTAGATGCCCGAGAGATACCGTTACGAGAGGTGCTGGAGGTTGTCACCCCAGCCGCCCTGGATCATCGTCTGGAACGCCCAGACGCCGTCCCGCTTCAGCAGGACGTCGGCGTAGCGCAGCTGGTGGCTGCCCTCTGGCGTGGTCATGGTCGAGTCCGTGAAGACCACGGCCATCGCGGCGGAGAGGAAGACCGGGGTGCGGGTCGACTCGAAGGTGATGTCCGTATCGCCCTCGCCCATCACCTGGGTCATCGTCTCCACGAACCGCTGGCGGTCCCACTGTGCCGACGCGGCGTTGCCCGCGGAGTCGTCGCTCACCAGGTTGAGCGGGAAGACCGCCATGTCGGCCATCCGCTCGACCTCGCGCTTGGCGCTCCGCGCGTCGTACTCCGCGAACCAGGCTTCCAGGCTGGCGCGGTCCTCGGCGGTCGGGGTGTATCCGGTCTCAGGAAGAAAGGTCACACGCGCTCCTGGCGACTACTAGTCAAGTTTGTCTATGTAAGGAAGGTATACCAGCCCCGCCAGCTAATCAAACTTGATTACCTCCAGCTGGGTATGACGTACATCACATCTAGGCGCCCGAAATTCTCAGCCGCCGATGTCGAGAACCCGTGGCTGGCTCCGTCCCCGGAGTGCACGCGGCCAGAATGGGCCGCACCCGCACCTGAGGAGAGAACGATGGCCAAGTACCTGCTGCTCAAGCACTACCGCGGCGCTCCGGCCTCGGTCAACGACGTGCCCATGGACCAGTGGACGCCCGACGAGGTCTCGGCGCACATGCGGTACATGAACGACTTCGCGGCCCGGCTCGAGAAGACCGGCGAGTTCGTCGACGGTCAGGCGCTCGCCCCCGAGGGGACGTTCGTCCGGTACGACGGCGAGGGACGCCCGCCGGTCACCGACGGCCCGTTCGCCGAGACCAAGGACCTCATCGCGGGCTGGATGGTGATCGACGTCGACAGCTACGAGCGCGCCGTCGAGCTGGCCGGGGAGCTCTCGGCCGCACCCGGCGCGGGCGGGAAGCCGATCCACGAGTGGCTTGAGCTGCGCCCGTTCCTGACCGCGCCGCCCACCATCACGGAGTGACTTCCGAGGTGAACGAGGCACTGCTGAGAAGCCTCACGCCGAGCGTGCTCGGGATCCTCGTCCGCCGCGGAGCCGACTTCGCGGCGGCCGAGGACGCCGTACAGGACGCGCTCGTCGAGGCGCTCCGCGTCTGGCCGACCAGCCCGGTCCGTGACCCCAAGGGCTGGCTGGTCACCGTGGCCTGGCGCAGGTTCCTGGACGCGACGCGGGCGGACGCCGCCCGCCGTCGGCGTGAGGACCTCGTCGACGAGGAGCCCGCGCCCGGACCCGCGTCCGAGGTGGACGACACGCTTCAGCTGTACTTCCTGTGCGCCCACCCGTCGCTGACGCCGTCGTCGGCGGTCGCGCTCACGCTGCGCGCCGTCGGCGGGCTGACCACCCGCCAGATCGCCCAGGCCTATCTGGTGCCCGAGGCGACCATGGCGCAGCGCATCAGCCGGGCCAAGCGCACCGTCTCGGGCGTACGGTTCGACCAGCCCGGCGATGTCGCCACCGTGCTGCGCGTCCTCTACCTGGTCTTCAACGAGGGCTACTCCGGCGACGTCGACCTCGCCGCCGAGGCCATCCGGCTCACCCGGCAGCTCGCGGCCGCGATCGACCACCCTGAGGCGGCGGGGCTGCTCGCCCTCATGCTGCTCCACCACGCCCGGCGCGCCGCCCGGACCACGCCCGACGGCGGGCTGGTGCCGCTGGCCGAACAGGACCGCGGCCGCTGGGACACGCGCCTGATCGCCGAGGGCGTCGAGATCCTGCAAAAGGCCCTCGCCCGCGACCGGCTGGGCGAGTTCCAGGCCCAGGCCGCCATCGCGGCACTCCACGCCGACGCGCCCGCCGCGGAGGAGACCGACTGGGTGCAGATCGTCGAGTGGTACGACGAGCTCGCGCGCCTGACCGACAGCCCGGTCGTACGGCTCAACCGCGCGGTGGCCGTCGGCGAGGCCGACGGCCCGCGCGCGGGCCTGGCGGCGCTCGCGGAGCTGGACGCCGCGCTGCCCCGCCACGCCGCGGTGGCGGCGTACCTCCACGAGCGCGACGGCGACCTGGCCACGGCGGCACGGCTGTACGCCGAGGCGGCCCGGAAGGCCCCCAACCTCGCCGAACGCGCCCACCTGACCCGCCAGGCCGCCAGACTCAACACCGCCGCGCCCCTTGACGGCCCACGCCCTTGACGGCCCACGCCCTTGACGGCCCACGCCCCTGACGGGCCGCCGCCGAAGACGGGATACTGCCGAGGAGAGGCCGTCGTCTCTGGGCGGACGCAGCCCAAGGCGGGGTACCGCCGCGGGCGGTTGTGCCCTTGGCGGGCGGCTGTGCCCTTGGCGGGCCCTAGCCCGAGACGGGCGCGGGCCTCACGCCCCGCCTGGGCTCTGTCCGGCGGATCAGGCCGCCGCGTCCCAGGCATGATCCGCCGGACAGGCCCTGGTGCGCACTGCCGCTCGGCCGCGCTGCCCAGCCGCGCGCCCTGGCCGCGTCGCCAGCCAGCGCGTCGGGTGGCCGCGGCCGGGAGGCGGGGTGCGGGGAGGCGGGGTGCGGGGAGGCGCCCGCGCCTCACCGGCGCCCCCGCGGCAGCGGTCTGGCCCGGTTCAGGTTGATCAGCGGGCCGAGTAGGTCGCCGTCCCGCGCCAACCGGGGCGCGATATCCGCGGCCAGGAACGACAGCTGCGCGGGCTCGGCGCAGGAGGCGACCTCGTCCCAGCTCACGGGGGCCGACACGGTCGGCTCCCGGCAGGCGCGCAGGGTGTACGGCGCGGCCGTGGTCTTGGCGGCCGCGTTCTGGCTGTAGTCCACGAAGACCTTGCCGGGGCGCAGGCTGCGCGTCATCCGGTGCAGCGCGAGGCCCGGCAGCGCGCTCTCCGCCTCCACCGCGAGCTCCTTCGCGTACGCCATGACCTCGTCGGACGGCGTCGGCTCCAGCGGCACCAGGACATGCAGCCCCTTCGAGCCCGAGGTCTTCGGGTACCCGGCGAGCCCGTCCGCGGCCAGCCGCTCCCGCAGCCAGCACGCGACCTCGCAGCACTCCACGACGGTGGCGGGCGCGCCGGGGTCCAGGTCGAAGACCATCCGGTCGGCCCGCCCCGGCGCGTCCGCCTGCCACTGCGGGGTGTGGAACTCGGTGACCAGGTTCGCCGCCCACATCAGCGTGGCCAGATCCTGGACCAGGACCTGGGCGGCCGAGTCCGGGCCGCCCGGACGGTCGCCCCAGCGGCCGTCCGACGAACGCCGCGGCACTTCGGCCGTACGCACCCATGCGGGTGTACCGGGCGGCACGTTCTTGGCGAAGAACCGCTGCCCGTCAGGACCGTCCGGGAACCGCAGGAACGACACCGGCCGGTTGTACAGATGCGCCAGCAGCGGCCCGGCCGTGGTCGCGTAGTAGTGCAGCGCCTCGCCCTTGGTGAAGCCGGTCGCCGGATACAGCACCTTGTCCAGGTTCGAGAGCGCCAGCCGCCGCCCCTCCACCTCTGTGATCGGCGTCATACGATGAGAATCCCACGCAATCGCGACAATTGCGAAGAAGTCCTACCAAAGGGGTATGACGTGCGATCCATATGGAACGGTGCCATCTCCTTCGGCCTGGTCAGCATCCCGATCAAGCTGGTGAACGCCACCGAGAGCCACGCGATCTCGTTCCGGCAGATCCACACCGCCGACGGCGGCCGCATCCGCTACCGCAAAGTGTGCGAGCTGGAGGAGAAGGAGGTCACGTCGGCCGAGATCGGCAAGGGGTACGAGGAGGCGGACGGCTCGATCGTGCCGATCACCGACGAGGACCTGGCCGCGCTGCCGATCCCGACGGCCAAGACGATCGAGATCGTCGCCTTCATCCCGGCGGACCGCATCGACCCGCTCCAGATGGGGGCGGCGTACTACCTGGCGGTGAACGGCGTGGCCGCCGCCAAGCCGTACACCCTGCTGCGCGAGGCGCTCAAGCGCAGCCAGAAGGTGGCGCTGGCGAAGTTCGCGCTGCGCGGGCGGGAGCGGCTCGGCATGCTGCGGGTCGTCGATGACGTGATCGCCATGCACGGGCTGCTCTGGCCGGACGAGATCCGCTCGCCCGAGGGGGCGGCCCCCGAGACCCATGTGACGGTACGGGAGGCCGAGCTGGACCTCGCGGACGCGCTGATGGACACGCTGGGCGAGGTCGAGCTGGACTCGCTGCACGACGACTACCAGGCGGCGGTCGAGGAGCTGATCGCGGCCAAGACCTCGGGTGCCCCGACCGCGGCGCCCGCGCCCGCGGAAGGCGGCGGCAAGGTCATCGACCTGATGGCCGCGCTGGAGAGCAGCGTTCGCGCGGCACAGGAGGCGCGCGGCGAATCGGGCGAGGGCACCGGGGGCGCAGCCGTCGCCGAGGTGACCTCGCTGCCCGCGCGCCGCGAGGCGGCCGCCACGCGTAGGTCGGCCCGCGCGGAGCCGAAGGCGGTGGGCGGGAAGAAGTCCACGGCGCGTACGGCGAAGAAGGCGACGCCCACGAGGAAGACGGCCGCGACGAAGACGGCCGCGACGAAGACGACGCCAGCGAAGACCGCCGCGAAGACCGCCGCGAAGAGCGCGACAGCCGCCAAACGCACGACGCCAGCCCGAGGCGCGTCCGGCGCAAACGCGTCCGACGCCCGCGCGTCCGTCAAGGGCGCGACCAAGAAGTCCACCACCGGAGCCAAGTCGGACGCGGCCGCGAAGAGTACGGCAAAGAAGCCCGCGCCCAGAAAGCGCGCCTCCGCCTGAGCTGCGCGCAACCCCGACAGAACCCCGCACACACGGGCAAGGCGACCACCGTCTCGGAGATCGAGACCGCTTCGTCACCGCATCGTCGCCTGACCGGCCCTGACCGAAGAGCGCTCGGGTGGCCCATACTCACACAGATGACGAAGTCATCCGCGCCCCGACGCCACCTGCCCACGAGCCCCTTCAAAGCCCCGGCCGCAGCGCCGGTGAAGCAGTTCGCCCCCGGAGACCGCGTCTCCCATGACCAGTACGGTCTCGGCAGGGTCATCGGCGTCGAGGAGGGCGTCGCCGCCCTCGTCGACTTCGGTTCCCGCCAGGCCCGGATCACCAGCCCGTACACGGCCATGGACAAACTCTGACCAAGACCCGCGACAGGGGAGCCCGAGCCCGAAGCTGAACCCCGAAGCCCGAACCCCGAACCCCGTTCCGCACGGCCCTAGGAATCGCAGGCCCCCGCCGCTAACCTCCGCGCATGATTCCCACGGTCGTCTGGGGCACCGGAAACGTGGGCCGCGCGGCCATCCGCGCCGTCCAGGCGCACCCCGCGCTGGCACTCGCATCCGTCATCGTCCACGACCCGGACAAGGCCGGCCGCGAGGCCGCCGAACTCGGCGGCCTCGATCAGCCGACCGGCGTCGTCGCCACCGACGACATCGACGCGGTATTGGCCGCCGCACCGCGCGCCGTCGTCTACGCGGCCTCCGGCGACCTCCGCCCCGACGAGGCGCTCGCCGACGTGCTCCGGGCGATCCGGGCCGGGGCCATCGTCGTCACGCCCGCCCTCTACGCGCTCTACGACCAGCGCGGCGCCCCGCCGGACCTGCGCGAGCCCGTGCTCGCCGCCATCGCGGACGGCGGCGGCTCGCTGTTCGTCTCCGGCGTCGACCCCGGCTGGGCCAACGACGTACTGCCGCTGCTGGTCAGCGGGCTCGGCAGCACGGTGGACGCGATCCGCTGCCAGGAGATCTTCGACTACTCCACCTACGACCAGGAAGAGTCCGTCCGGTACTTGGTCGGCATGGGCCAGCCCATGGACTACGAGCCGCCGATGCTCGCACCGGGCGTCCCGACCCTGGTCTGGGGCGGCCAGCTACGGCTGATGGCCCGAGCCCTCGGCGTGGAACTCGACGAGATCCGCGAGACGCTGGACCGCTGTCCCCTCGACGCGACCGTGCGCACCCGCACGATGGGCGAGTTCCCGGCCGCCACGCAGGGCGCGGTCCGCTTCGAGGTGCAGGGCTTCGTCGCGGGCGAACCCCGCATCGTGATCGAGCACGTCACCCGCGTCCACGCGTCCTGCGCGCCCCACTGGCCGACGCCGCCCGACGGCGGGGCCGGAGCGCACCGGGTGATCGTCGAGGGCCGCCCCCGTATCGAGGTCACCGTCGAGGCCGCCGACGAGGGCGAGAACCGCTCAGCGGGCGGCAACGCCACGGCGGTCGGCCGCCTGGTCGGCGCGATCGACTGGCTCGCGGCGGCGGAACCCGGCCTGTACGACGCGCTCGACGTCCCCCTGCGCCCGGCGACCGGCAGACTCGGCCCGCGCGGCTTGCCCGGCTCGCCCAGCCCGCGCGCGTAACCGTACGCCGTACGAGGAGGAGCCCCATGATCATCGACATCCCCGAAGGCAAGGACCCGATCGGCTACACCTGGGGCGAGTTGGTCCCCGGCATCGGCCCGGCCGCGTCCGGCTTCTCGCTCGCGGTGTACGAGCACACCACGCTCGGCCTGCGCGAGTTCGAGGCGGCGAGGCTCCGCATCGCCCAGATCAACGGCTGCCTCTTCTGCCTGGACTGGCGCACCGAACGCGACGACGGCCAGAAGGTCGAGGAGGGTTTCGCCGACGCGGTGACCCAGTGGCGTACCACCGACGCCTTCGACGACCGTACGCGCCTGGCCGCCGAGTACGCCGAACGGTACGCCCTGGACCACCACGGCCTGGTCGGCGACGACGGGTTCTGGTCCCGGATGACGGCCTGCTACAGCCAGCGCGAGATCGTGGAACTGAGCATGAGCATCGGATCCTGGCTGGCGTTCGGCCGCCTCAACCGCGTACTGGGCCTGGACGCGGCCTGCGTCCTGCCCTCACACAGAGGCCAGCAGGGCCGCTAGCAGGGCCGTTAGAAGTCAGCGTCGATGACCGCCTCGACGTTCCGCTCGGCGAGCGCGGTGATGGTGACGAACGGATTGACGCTCACATTGCCGGGAATCAGCGACCCGTCGACGACGTACAGCCCCGGATAGCCGTGCAGCCGCCCGTAGTTGTCGGTGGCCCGGTCCAGCACGGCACCCCCCAGCGGGTGGTACGTCAGGTGATCCCCCCAGATCTTGTACGCGCCGAAGAGGTCGGTCCGATAGATCGTCCCCTCCTTGGAGTTGATCCGGTCGAAGATCGTCTTGGCGGCGTCGATGGACGCCTGTTTCCAGGCGGTCCGCCAGTTCAACTCCACCGCGCCGGTCGCGGCGTTGTACGAGAACTCCGCGCGGTGCGGGGTGTCGGTGATCGACAGATAGAACGAGGCGTAGGTCTCGATCCCGGTCGGCAGCGGCGCGACCTCCGCGAACGCCCCACCGGAGGCCCAGTTGTCGATCCCGGCGGTGGGCATGGCGGACTGGAGCCTGCCGGTCGGGTCCCACATGTGGTTCGCGCGCCCGCACATGACGTTCCCGTTGTCGCCCCAGCCCTTGCCGATCTCGTCGTTGAGACCGGGCAGTACGCCGGTGGCCTTGAGTCTGGTCAGCAGCTTGCTGGTGCCGACGCTTCCGGCGGCGAAGAACACCCGGTCCGCGGTGACGTACTTGGTGGCGACGGTCCGGCCGCCGGTGTCGATCTGGTCCACGACGACGGCGTACCCCGCCCCGCCGCTCCCGCCGCCGCTCCCGCTCCCGCCCCCGCCCGCCGGGGCGACCGACGTGACCTTGTGCAGCGGCGAGACGGTCACCCGGCCGGTCGCCAGCGCCTCGGCGAGATAGGTCTGCCGCAGCGACTTCTTCCCGTGGTTGTTGCCGTACAGCACCTCGCCCGCCAGCGCGGACTTCGGGGCCTGACCGGCCGCCTCCCGCTCCATGTACGCCCAGTCGTACACGTTCGGCACGAAGACGAACGGGAACCCGGAGCGCTCGGCGTGCTTACGCCCGACCCGCGCGTACCGGTAGCAGTCGACCGTCTCCCACCACTCGGGGTCGACGTGCCCGACCCCGAGCCCGGCGTTGGCGCGCGGATAGTAGACGTCGTACATCTCGTCCGCGTCCACCGACGGCAGTACGGCCCCGAAGTTCTCGCGCCGGGGCGTGACCGCCATCCCCCCGTTGACCAGTGACCCGCCGCCGACGCCGCGCCCCTGGTAGACGAGGATCCCGCCGAAGTCCTCGGCGTCCAGGATCCCGGTGTAGCAGGGCACGTCCTTGTCGAGCGGGTACCCCAGGAACTGGCTGATCGGCTGCCGGGTCCTGGTCCGCAGCCAGAACGACCGGTAGTCCGGGGCGGTGGTGTTGGCGAAGATCTTCCCGTCCGGCCCCGGAGTGTCCCAGGCCATCCCCATCTCGGCCATGTGCACCTCGACCCCGGCCTGAGCGAGCCGCAGCGCGGCGACCGACCCCCCGTACCCGGTACCGATGACCAGGGCCTGGACGTGCGCGCCGGGTTCGATCGACGCGGCGGCGTACGCGGCCTTCGCGTGCGCGGCGCCGGCGGCCCCGACGTGCCCCGCGAGGGCCCCGGCCCCCAGAATAGAACCCGTTCCAGCGATGAACCCCCGGCGCGACACACCCCGATGACCCTTGTCCTGCACAACAGCAGCACACATGTGATGTTCCTCACTCTCGACGGAATGAGAACACGTATTACTGCTGCCGTGCTAAGAAGTCCCGGCATACCAACAGGTAACTTTCAGTCAGCGTGGCTTGGGGGCGACCCGAGCATGGCTGAGGGCCCGGCACGCACGTGCCGGACCCTCGACTGCTGCTGCTGCTGCTGTCGCTCGCGCCTCAGCGCACGGACAGCGAGGCCATGAACCCGGCCCAGGCGTCGGCGGTAACGCCCAGGACGGGGCCGTCGGTCTGCTTGGAGTCACGCACGAGTACAGCGGCGGGCATCGCGGCGACCTCTACGCACTCGCCGCCTTCCCCGCTGCTGTAGCTGCTCTTGAACCAGGCTGGCTCGGGCACGGCGACCTCAACACAGTCGCCCCCCTCGGCACCGCTGTAGCTGCTCTTGAACCAGGTGAGTTCCGAGCCCACGGGCAGGCCTTCTGCGGTGTTCATAGCTCTCCCAGCAACTTCTCGACGAATCCCAGGGACTCTCGTGGAGTGAGAGCCTGGCTCCGGATGATCCCATAGCGCGCGGCTGCGAGGTGCGTCTCATCCCTGTTTGTGAGGAGGTGACTTCGGCCCTGGACCTCCGCGTATACGAACTGGTCGCCGCCCTTGCGCGTGATCAGCTTGAACGGACCGTCAATACCCGCGTTGTCCTCGCGGTCCATAGGCATGGCCTGGATCTCCACGTTGCGCTTCTGCCCAAGGAGTAGGATCTGCTCAAGCTGTCCGCGCATGACGGTCCTGCCGCCAAACGGCTTGCGTAGAACGGACTCGTCCATGACGAAGCTGAGTAGCGGTGCAGGCCATCGGCTGAAGATCTCCTGACGCGCCAGCCGGGCAGTCACGCGTGACTCGATGGTCTCTGCGTCGAGGAGCGGCCGCCGCATGGTGAGCACAGCCCGCATGTAGTCCTCGGTCTGCAACAGGCCGTTGACCACGTGAGAGTCGTACGCGCACAGCTCAACCGCCTGCGCCTCCAGCCGCGCCACACCCCGAAAGAACGCTGGATACTGAGCCCTGGCGATCTCGTCCTTCATCGCCTTCAGGACGCCCCCTGTGTCCAACACCTCATCCGCCCGGTCGATGAACTGTGGTTGCGGAATCCTCCGCCCCTGCTCGATCGACGCGATCGACTGTGCGGCGTACCCCATCCGCTTTCCGAACTCCGCCCGGTCCAGGCCCGCCCGTTCGCGCAGGAGCTTCAACTGCCGTCCGAACGCGCACACCACGCCCGAGCCCGGCTCGTCCTCCGGCCGCTGCCCCACCACCTCGGCGCGCTCGTCGCCCTGATCCTGAGTCACCGTCAACGCCTCCCGCCCGCAACCACCCGCCGCGCCACGTACAGCCGCGCACCGGTCGCGTACAACGTCCCCGCGACCGCGCGTCACCGCTGGTCACGCTACGCCACCACGCCTCACCGTGGAGGCATGACCGGCAACCCCGTGCGCAACACGCAAACCACCCAACCCTCCACCCTCGTCCACCACTTCGCCATGCGCTTCACCTCTACCCCGCGCGGCGCGCGCCTCGCCCGACGCCTGTGCGGGAAGCGGCTCGCCGCCTGGGGCATCCCGTACGGCACCGAGGCGCACGACACGCTGACGCTGATCGCTGCCGAGCTGTGCGCCAACGCCGTCCGGCACGGCCGCGTCCCCGGCCGTGACTTCGGCTTCCGGCTCACCGCCGTACCCGGCGCGGGCGAACCCGCCGGGGTCGTCGTACGCGTTGCGGTCACGGACACCCGAGGCGACCGCCTTCCCGTACTCGCCCCTGTCGACCTCACCGGACCGCCCCGGCCCGGCGGCCGCGGTCTCCGCCTCGTCGGGGCGCTCGCGGACCGCTGGGACTGCGAACCCCGCGTCGGGGCTCCCGGCAAGACCGTCTGGGCCGAGTGCCTCGTCACGACCTCCGCCGCGCAGACCTCGCGGCATGGCTGACGCCGCGATCAAGGTCACCGAAGAGGCCCGCGACCGGCTGCGCGTACTGGCTGAACTCCCGACCGACGCCGAGCGAGCGGAGCGCACCGCCCGAGGGCTGACCTACGTCCGTACGAATCTCTGCCCGGACCTCACCGACGACGATGTGCGGCGCGCACAGGAATGGCGGGCTGACATCGCAGCCGGTCGAGTCGGGGACCGCAGGTGATCACCCTTGACCACACGGTGGTGCTCGCCCTGTGCAGGGGCCGCCGGTTCCTGTCCGGCCTCGCGGTGACCGGTGGACCCTCTCGTGCAACGTGAACAGCTTCGACAACTGGTGGTCGGCTCAAGGGGATCTCTTCCGTGATGCGAGTATCTACAAGCTGCGGTTCGTCTCGTTCCGGCTCGTGACAGCCGAGGGCGAAGGGCTTTCCCGAAGTGTTGGAGAACTGATTGAATAAGGACAGATCCTGATGGTGCCTCACCTCGTCCTGGGGTAAGACACCATGCCGCTTGCCTGCATCACCGCACTGGAAAGGGATCTTCATGGCAGTACCTGTCGCGCATTCCTGGGAGCGTATCGACAACTGGCTACGCCAGTTCGCTCCTTACGCCTACGGAGATCTCCTTCCCCCTGCCACGTGTGAAGAGATCGCTGCGACAGAGGAACGCCTTGGACTGCGGTTCCCGCCCGAGCTGGTGGAATCCCTGATGTGCCACAACGGCGGCGATGAAACATTCTGCCTCGCCGGTGTGTTCCGCCTGATGAGTGTAGCCAGCATCGCCGATGATCGACTGTACCAACTCGAACTGGCTGAGGAGGTCCAGGAAGATAACCGTGCTCACGGCAACTCGCAGCCGATCGAAGGGCAGTATGCCGTGTGGCATCCGATGTGGGTGCCGTTTGCCTCTAGTGGCGGGTGGTTCCTGTTCATCGACAGTCGAGCGGAACCGTACCAGAGCCCGGTGGGATACCGTGATGAACTCGGGGAAGCCGCTGTCACCCGCAAACAGAGGCAGGAATTCGGAGAAAATTTCTGCACTCCAGAGCAGATGTGGTCCTCGCTTCCTGACCTCCTGGAATGTCTAGCAGATGTGTTGGAGTCCGGGGGCGTCCTCGCGGGGAAACGGCCGATCGTGGTCGATGGAGGTCTCGAATGGGAAGACCCTGACGACCCCGAAGAAGAATCCAGCTGGGATGGGAATTGGAGGAAACTGGCGGCGCCCCCGGAATGACTCGTTGCGCTTGGCGGGGGCCTCTGAGGGGCGGGGCTCAGGACCGCAGGGCGCGGCGGACGCGGCGGCCGGTGAGTTCGACGGTGAGGCTGACCAGGAGTGAGGCCAGTAGGACGCTGGTGACCACGGGGAAGTCGAAGGCGCTCAGGCGCTCGCTGAGCAGGCGGCCCAGGCCCGCCGCGCCTACTACGCCGACGATGGCGGTGTCGCGTACGCAGATCTCGAAGCGGTAGAGCGTGTACGTGAGCAGGTGGTTCGCGGACGGGGGTGTCAGCGACGCCACGGCCGCGACCGCGCGGGGTACGCCCGCGTTCCGCAGGGTGTCCCGAGGTGCCAGGTCCATGGTCTCCCAGGCCTCGGCGACCAGGCGGCCGAGGATGCCGCCGGTGTAGAGGCCGAGGGCCAGGGCGCCGGGCAGGACGCCGGGGAAGAGGGCGAGCAGCGCGACGACGGCCCACACGGTCGGGGGAACCGAGCGCAGGGTCAGCAGCAGGAGCCGGGACAGCCAGCACAGCGCCCGTCGGCCCCAGGCCGCCGGGCCTCGGCGGTCGGCGCGCGGGCGGCTGGCCCAGGGGCCCGCCAGCAGGGTGATCACGACCGCCACGGCCATGGCGAGCACGGCCATGGCCAGCGTGTCGAGAGTGGCGTCCGCCAGTACCCGCAGCCCGCCGTCGGGGAGTGCGGGCGGCCACAGGTCGCGCAGCAGCTGGCCGGTGAGCTCGCGGGTGCGGGGCGAGACGAGCCCGGCCGGGGAGAGGCCGACCCACCACCAGGCGGCCGCGAGTGTCGGCAGCACCAGGAGCAGCGACCAGCGGGTCACGCGGGACAGGCCCTGCGGTGATCGGGCTTTTTGCGGTAGGCCCTGCGGTGACCGGGCTTTTCGCGGCAGGCTCTGTGGTGATCGGGGCTTTCGTGACGGGCCCTGTGGTGATCGGGCCGCGCGTGAGTCGCTCTGCTCGCGTGGGCGTTCGTGGCCGACTGACCAGTCGGCGCAGGTCACTACGGCGACGTCGGAGCGGACCCGGTTGCTCCACAGCTCCACGACCGCCGCCAGCGCCAGCAGGGTCGCCACCAGCGTCCAGACCTCGCCCCAGTTGCGCGACTGGAGACTCACCGTCAGCTCGAAGCCCAGGCCGCCGACCCCGGCGACCCCGAGCACGACCGTGGACCGCAGGGCGCACTCGAAGCGGTAGAAGGAGTAGGAGAGGAGGAGGGGGGCCGTGGCGGGCAGCAGCGCGTAGGCCAGGGCGGGCAGCGGCCTGGCCCCTGCGGTGCGCAGCGCGCGCAGCGGCGCGTCGGGCACGCTGTCGAAGGTCTCGCCGAAGACCTGGGCGGTCTGCGCGCCGAACGGCAGGGCGAGCGCCAGCACCGCGACGAGCGGATCGAGGCCGAGGACGCTGACGAACAGCAGCGCCCACACCAGTTCGTGCACCGAGCGGACGGCCACCAACGCGCCCCGCAGCACCAGCCGCCCCACCCGTACCGGCCAGGGCGGCGCGTGGCCCCACGCCACGTCGCTGAGGACCAGGCCGCCGACCAGGCCGATGACCAGCGCACCGGCCGCGCCCAGGAGGGCGAGGGCGAGCGTCGTCACCGTCGCGTCGAGCACCACCCGCAGGAAGGCGGGTTCGAGTGACGGGTGCAGCACTGTGGCCGCGAGGTCGTCGAGCAGGGTCAGGCCGCCCCGGTTGACCAGCTCGCCGCCCGCGGGGAGGGCGCGTCGTACGGCCCAGACCAGCAGCGCGGCCACCGCCGCCAGCGCGCCGAGCTTGCGCAGCAGCACGGTACGCCCGCTGACGGGCCGACGCGCCGGGGCGGACGCGGGCGG
>NZ_JBTVYK010000060.1:0-44125 GCF_054788135.1 Streptomyces sp. O3 | reverse complement strand
GGGAGAGTAGGACGCCGCCGAACTCATTGTAGAGAAAGCCCCTGTACCGGGTCCCGGTACAGGGGCTTTCTGCGTTTTCTCATGCCTTTCTTTCAGAGGCGACCGGTGGCCTTGAGCGCTAGGTAAGCATCGGCCAGCGCCGGGGCCAGGTTCTCGGGGAGTGCGTCGACGACGGTGGCGCCGCGACGGATGAGTTGCTCGGCTGTACGGTGCCGTTCCGTCTGAGCCTGGGCGGCCGCGGCCGCTTCGTAGACTGCCTCGGTCGTTCTGCGGGCAGCCGCCATGCGTTCGACCTCCGGGTCGGCTACCGAGGCGACGAGCACGGTATGGCGCTTGGTGAGTCGAGGGAGTATCGGGAGGAGACCCTCTTCGACCGGGGCCGTGTCGAGACTGGTGAGGAGAACAACCAGCGACTGGCGCGGGGCCGCATGCAGGGCGCTGGCCGCCAGCCCTCGGGAGTCTGTCTCAACGAGCTCAGGCTCCAGAGTGGCTAGCGCATCGACGAGCGAAGGCAGTACATCACCCGCCGTACGTCCTTTGACGAGGGCACGGATGCGACGGTCGTAGGCCAGCAGGTCCACGCGGTCGCCCGCTCGTGAGGCGAGCGCGGCGAGCAGGAGCGCGGCATCCATAGAGGCGTCGAGACGTGGTGTATCGCCGACGCGTCCGGCCGAAGTGCGGCCGGTGTCGAGCACGATCAGGATGTGGCGGTCGCGCTCCGGACGCCAGGTACGTACGGCGACTGTCGACTGCCGGGCTGTGGCACGCCAGTCGATGGAACGGGTGTCATCGCCGGGAACGTAGTCGCGGAGGCTGTCGAACTCGGTGCCCTCGCCACGGGTCAGCACGCTGGTGCGGCCGTCGAACTCCCGTAGCCGGGCGAGCTTGGACGGCAGATGCTTGCGGCTGCGGAAGGGAGGCAGGACGCGCACCGTCCAGGGCACTCTGTGGCTGCCCTGTCGGGAGATGAGGCCCAGAGGCCCGTAGGAGCGGATGGTGATGCGCTCGGCCTGGCGGTCGCCGCGTCGAGTGGGGTGCAGCCGGGTGGTGATGCGGCGTCGTTCGCCGGACGGGACCGTTACCCGGTGCCGCGATGCGGTCGTCTCGGTGCCTGCGGTCCAGCTGCTCGGCGGCCAGGCGTCGCGGAGCAGGGCGCGCAACGGACGGCGGGACGGGTTGGTGATGGTGAGGCCGACATCTGCGGTGTCACCAAGTCGAACGGATGTATCACCAAAACGGGTGAACCGTAGTGCTTTGACTGGCGCGGCGAGGGCGTAGTCGCACATCATTGCGAGTGCGAGGGGAGTGTTGACGGCAAGGATCCCGGTCAAGCTGGGTTCCAGAATGCCTACGGGGAGTGTGCCGACAGCCGCGAGCAGAGCGGCGCGTCCGGTGAGTGCCATGGGTCCTCGGATCAGCGGGGTACGGGGACGTTGGCGAGGATCGCGTTGATGACGGAGTCGGCGGTGACACCCTCTATCTCGGCCTCGGGACGGAGCTGGACACGATGCCGCAGGGCGGGCAGCGCCAGGGCTTTGACATCGTCGGGGATGACGTAGTCGCGGCCGGTGAGCCAGGCCCAGGCGCGGGCTGTGGCGAGCAGCGCGGTGGCACCACGGGGCGAGACGCCGAGCGTGAGAGAGGGGGATTCGCGGGTGGCACGGCAGATATCGACGACATAGCCGGTGATCTCGGGGGAGACGGAGGTCTTGGCGACAGCGGTGCGAGCGGCTTCGAGGTCGGCCGGGCCGGCGACGGGGCGCACCCCGGCAGCCTGGAGGTCGCGCGGGTTGAAGCCTTCGGCATGGCGGGTCAGGACGGAGATCTCGTCCTGACGAGAGGGAAGGGGGACATGCAGTTTGAGGAGGAAGCGGTCGAGCTGGGCTTCGGGAAGAGGGTAAGTGCCCTCGTACTCGACGGGGTTCTGGGTCGCGGCCACGAGGAAGGGCTCGGGAAGCGGGCGAGGAGTGCCGTCGACGGTGACCTGTCGCTCCTCCATCGCTTCGAGGAGGGAGGACTGGGTCTTGGGCGGGGTGCGGTTGATCTCGTCGGCGAGCAGCAAGTTGGTGAAGACCGGGCCGGGCTGGAAGGAGAACTCGGCGGTGCGGGCATCGTAGATGAGCGACCCTGTCACGTCGCTCGGCATCAGGTCGGGAGTGAACTGGACGCGCTTGGTGTCGAGTTCCAGGGCCATTGACAGGGCGCGGACCAGCAGTGTCTTGGCGACGCCGGGGACACCCTCCAGCAGGACGTGGCCACGGCAGAGCAGAGCTACTACCAGTCCGGTGACGGCGGGATCCTGGCCGACCACGGCCTTTGCGATCTCGGAGCGCAGGGCTTCCAGGGAGGAGCGGGCGTCGTCCGCGGTCCCGGCGGTGTCTGCGATCGGGGCGCTCATGAGGTGCGTACCTCTCTTTCGAGGGCGTCGAGTTGGTCGGCCAGGGTGATGAGGGCGGCGTCATCGGATGGCGGCTGCCCGAAGAGGACGGCGTGCGGGTCCGCGTCGGTGCCGGAGAGCTGGGTCGCGAGGGCGGGCAGCAGGGCTTCCGGCAGATGAGCTTGGGCAGGCGGCGCCGAGGAGGGGAGCGAGACGGGTGCGGGTCGCCGAGCGGAGCGCGGCGGCCGCGCGGTCGCGGGCGTCGGCTTGGCGGTAAAGGCGGGCCCTGCCTTCCACGGCCTCGGACGCGCGAACGGCGACGGGGAGACGTTCGGGCACCAGAGGGCCGAGGCGGCGGGCGCGCCAGACCGCGGCGAGCGCGGCGGCGATGGTGAGCTGCAGGGTTCCCCAGTACCAGCCGGATGGGATCAGGTCGAAGAAGGTGCGGCCGCCGCCGTCGGTGGCCGCGGTGTCGCCAGGTGAGGGGAGGTACCAGACCAGATGTGGGCGGGAACCGAGGAGTTGGAGCGCGAGCGAGGCATTTCCCTGCTCGTCCAGACTGGTGTTGTAGAGGATGTCCGGGGCGCCGATGAGTACCGTGTCGCCGTCGCCGGTGGCCGGGATGCGCAGCAGCGTGGGCTGGCCTTCGCTGAGGTAGCAGGCGTCGGCGTCAGGGGCGGGCGAGCGGTAGGCGAAGCCGCCGCCGGTGGTGGCTTCGCCCGCCCGGAGAGCCTCGGGCAGTTGGCAGCTGGGGCGCAGTGTGGAGGCGGAGCGCGCGGTGTCGGCCTGTACGCCGGGAGCGAGCTTGCCGACGGAGGCCGGACCTGGGGCGACCAGGATGGTGCGGCCGCCCGATGCTCGCGCCGCCGTGTGCAGGACGGACTGCTGGCGGTCGCTGAGCAGGTCGGGCGTGGTCACCAGGAGGGTGGTGCTGGGTCCGGCCGCGGCCCTGGCCGCGTCGGCCGTGGTCACTACTCGGGTGGTGACGCCGTGGTCGGCGAGGAGTTCGGACACGGCACGGCTGCCGTACGGGTCGGCGGAGCGCGGGTCGAGGCGGCCGCGCTGCTCGCCGGAACGTACGACGGCGATGGCGATCCCCGCGACGAGCAGGATCAGGAGGGCCAGCAGCAGGCCGCGTGCGCGCGTCCACACCTGGCGAGGGGTACGGGAGAGGGAGGTGGAGGAGGGCGCGGCCGCGGTCATTCGGTGGCCCCCTGGGCCGGGGTGAGGACGGGCCGGGTGCGCTCGATGTCGCTGTCGAGCGCTGTCAGACGGCGGTACGTCTGTTCGTCAGCGGTACGGCCGCCGTATGTGACGGCGTCGAACGCCTGGGCGGCCGCACGCAGCTGGTCCGCGTGGGTGGGCAGGGTCAGCCCGGCCTCGGTGGCGGCCTCGTCGGCGGTGCGGCCGGGGCAGGGGTCGAGCAGGGCGCGCTCTTCCAGGGACCGGACGACGGCGCGCACGCGGGCCTGCACCGCCTGGCTCCAGCGGTGCGCGGTGGCGTGCGCTTCTGCGGCCGCGCGGTGCTGGGCGGCGCTGCGCGGGTGGTCGTCGAAGAGGGCGGAGCCGGAGGTGGCGGGGGTGCGTCGCGGTGTGCCGAGCCGCCACCGCAGGGCCGCGAGGAGCAGCGCGATCAGCAGTACGATGGCGAGCAGGCCGAGCCCGCCCCCTGGGGTGGACCTGGCCGCGGCGTCGAAGAGGTCGCCGACCCAGTCCCAGAAGCGGTCCAGGGCGCGCTGGAAGAGGCTCGGGTCGTTCTCGTGGTACATCGGCCTGGACAGCTCGTCCTCGGCGGCCTCGCGGGCTGGCACACGCGGAACCGTCACCGGTGGCTCATCACCGGTGAGCGGCAGCTCAGGGGCCGTCCGGTGGATCTCCCCGGCCACGATCACCGCATCAGCTCCCCGCCGCGGTTCCGGGGCTGGGTCCGTAGCCTTCGGCACCGGCGGCGCGGGCCAGCTCAAGGTCGAGCGCTTCGCGGCGGATGCGCAGGTCGATGTAGAGGAGGACGGTGACGCCCGCGGTGATCGGGAAGGTGAGCGTGGACCCGATCACGGACCCGATCCCGGTGATGATCAGGAACGTCCAGCCGACACCGCTCAGGTCGCTGGCGAGGAAGCCGCCGACGCTGTCGCCGCTGAGCAGGACGGCCAGGGTGGTGAACGGGATCAGGATGATCCCCACCACGACGTTGACGATGATCAGGGCGAGCAGCTGGATGCCGAAGACCCGCCACCACGAACCGCGGACCAGCTTGGCCGAGCGGCTCAGCGCCTTGCCCACGCTTTGCTTCTCCAGCATCAACGCCGGGGGAGACAGCGAGAAGCCGACCAGCAGCCAGACGGCGGCGACGAGCCCGGCCAGCCCGCCGAAGACGGCGAGGAGCACACCGGCTTCCATGGGGCCGCCGACGGCCACCAGCACGCCCGGCAGCGCGCCGACCGCGACGACCGCCGTCGCGAGCAGCGGGAGCAGGAAGGTCAGGCCGAGCAGGCGAGGCAGCTGGGGCCGGGCGTCCCGCCAGGCTTCGGCGGTGGTCACGGACCTGCCGAGTACGGCGCGGCTGGTGACCATGGTGAGCAGCGCGGTCACGACGAAGCTGCCGAGCAGCGAGATCAGCAGGACGACGGTGGAGTCCAGCAGGCTGACGCCGAGGGCACCGGTCACCTCGTCGACCGTCGCGTCGGGGTCGTCGAGAGCGGCCGTGCTGCCGCTCTTACTGAGCACCAGGCCCTGGAGGAGGACGAGCAGGATCTGCATGGTGGCGGCCACGCCCAGCGAGATGCCCAGGACCGTACGCCAGTGCGCGCGCATGGTCGACACGGCACCGTCGAGGATCTCGCCGACGCCGAGCGGGCGCAGGGGGATCACTCCCGGTTTGGCCGCGGTCGGCCGTCCGCCCCAGCCGCCGCCCCAGCTGCCGTAGGGCTGGCCGGGAGGGGCGCCCGCGCCGCCCCAGCCGCCCGGCCCGCCCCAGTGCCCCGGTCCGCTTTGGCCAGGCCCCTGCGAGGGCGGAGGGGTGCCTGTTCCGGGAGGGCCGGGGGCGGTCCAGGAGGCGGCCGGAGGCTGCTCCTTGGACCACTTCGACGGCGCATCGCCGTCCTGGCCGGTGTGCCCGGTGGGGGGCGTGTCCTCGCCGGGTCCATCGGAGGGGGCGGATCCGGGCGAGGCCCAGCCCGGAGAGTCGTTCATCGTCGCTCCTTCACGGTGCCCGACCGCGCTTGCGGCGGCGGGTTGGGGGCCATCGTGTCACGGCCCGCCCTCCCGCGGACCAGGCGCTGCATGGGCTGCGCACCTTCAATTGTCCGCCGGGCAGAGGGCAGACTGAGCGGATGGCTGATCAGTACGCACAATCCCTCGACGCCGGTGGAGCGCGGAAGATCGCTTCCATCCGCTGGGCCGAGCCACCAGAGGAGCCTGCACTGGTCCTCCTCGACCAGCGGAAGCTTCCCGCCGAGGAAGTCGAGCTGGTGTGCGCGGATCCGCCCGCGCTGGTACGGGCGATCCAGACGCTCGCCGTGCGGGGAGCGCCGCTGCTGGGCATCGCCGGAGCGTACGGCGTCGCGCTCGCCGCCCTAGGGGGCTTCGACGTGGACGAGGCCGCGCGGGCGCTGGCCACGGCCAGGCCGACCGCGGTGAACCTCGGGCACGGGGTGCGCAGGGCCCACACGGCGTACCGGGCGGCGGTCGCGGGCGGAGCGGATCCGGCGCAGGCGGCCGCCGCGGCCCTGGAGGAGGCCAAGGCGCTGCACCGGGAAGACGCCGAGGGGAGTCGGCGGATGGCACGGCACGGGCTGGCGCTGCTCGACGAACTGCTCCCTGGCGGCGGCCACCGGCTGCTCACGCACTGCAACACCGGGATGCTGGTGTCCGGCGGCGCGGGAACGGCGTTCGCGGTGGCGCTCGAGGCGCACCGGGCCGGGCGGCTGCGGCAGCTGTGGGTGGATGAGACGCGGCCGCTGTTCCAGGGGGCGCGGCTGACCGCGTACGAGGCCGCGCGCAGCGGGATGCCTCACACGCTGCTGGCGGACAACGCCGCCGGGTCGCTGTTCGCGGCGGGGCGGGTGGATGCTGTACTGATCGGCGCGGACCGGATCGCCGCGGATGGTTCGGTGGCCAACAAGGTGGGGAGTTATCCGCTCGCCGTGCTGGCCAGGTACCACCATGTGCCGTTCGTCGTGGTCGCTCCGGTGACGACGGTGGACCCGGACACGCCCGACGGTGCGGCGATCGAGGTCGAGCAGCGAGCCGGCCGGGAAGTGACGGAGCTCATGGTTCCGCGTCGTGTGGCGGGGGAAGCAGGGCCGGACGCGGCGGTGGGCGTTCCGGTGGCGCCGCTGGGTACGCAGGCGTACAACCCCGCGTTCGATGTGACACCGCCCGAGCTGGTGACGGCGATCGTCACCGAGGAGGGCGTTGTTTCGCCCGTGACAGCTGAGGCGCTTGCCGAGCTGTGTGCCAGGTCATGTCAGGTAACGATGAGCTAATGGGATGATGTCGTTTATGAAGGGACGAGTCCTTGTCGTCGACGACGACACCGCACTGGCCGAGATGCTCGGGATTGTGCTGCGTGGTGAGGGTTTTGAACCGTCGTTCGTAGCCGACGGCGACAAGGCGCTGGCTGCCTTTCGGGAGACCAAGCCGGATCTGGTGCTGCTGGATCTGATGCTGCCCGGCCGGGACGGCATCGAAGTGTGCCGCCTGATCAGGGCGGAGTCCGGTGTGCCGATTGTCATGCTGACCGCCAAGAGCGACACCGTGGATGTGGTGGTCGGGCTTGAGTCGGGTGCCGATGACTACATCGTCAAGCCGTTCAAGCCCAAGGAGCTGGTCGCCCGTATTCGTGCGCGGCTGCGCAGGTCGGAGGAGCCCGCGCCGGAGCAGCTGGCCATAGGTGACCTGGTCATCGATGTGGCCGGACATTCGGTGAAGCGGGATGGGCAGTCGATCGCGCTGACGCCGCTGGAGTTCGATCTGCTGGTCGCGCTGGCCCGTAAGCCGTGGCAGGTGTTCACCCGCGAAGTGCTGCTCGAACAGGTGTGGGGCTATCGGCACGCGGCTGACACCCGGCTGGTCAATGTGCACGTCCAGCGGCTGCGCTCGAAGGTCGAGAAGGACCCGGAGCGGCCCGAGATCGTGGTGACCGTCCGAGGCGTCGGTTACAAGGCCGGACCGAGCTGACGTGTCTCTGGACAGGTCCGCCGCGGCTCCTGAGGAGCGGGGAAAGCGTCCGGAGCGGGCGGTGCGCCCCGCCGGGCGTACCGCCAGGTTCGGGCGGCTTCTCGACGGCGGCCTGCGCTTTCAGGACGAGATGCAGGGCAGCCCGGTCCTGCGGCTCTTCACCCGCTGGGTGCGGCGTCCTTTGCTGCCCGTCATGCGTCTGTGGCGGCGGAACATCCAGTTGCGGGTGGTCGCGGGCACGCTGCTGATGTCACTCGGCGTGGTGCTGCTGCTCGGGTTCGTCGTGATCGGGCAGGTGCGCAACGGCCTGCTGGACGCCAAGGAGAAGGCCTCCCAGATCCAGGCCCAGGGCGGCTTCACGGTGGCCAGAGAGAAGGCCAAGACCGACCGACCCGGTGGCGGCGGGCGGCAGGACGGCGCGTCGTCGGACGGCGGCGCCGCGCGGGCGAACCCGACCGTGTGGCTGTCCGACCTCGTCGAGCAGCTCTCCAGCGGTGGGCAGAGCGCGTTCCACGTGGTGGCGCTGAGCTCCGGCGGCGACGGCGCGGTGGGAAGCAGGCGGGCGCCGCGCTCGTCGGGGCCGCCGTTCCCGACCGAGCAGAGTGTGCCGGAGGAACTGCGTGAGCGGGTCGACCTGAGCCGCAGCTCGTACAAGCGATTCTCCAAGATCGTCTACAGCGATCAGCCGGCGGAGGCCGGGCTGGTCATCGGCACCCGGCTGCGGGATGTCAACGGCGACTGGTACCAGCTGTACTACGTCTTCCCGCTGACGCAGGAAGAGGAGTCGCTCAGGCTGGTCAAGGGGACGCTGGCCACCGCGGGCCTGTTCGTGGTGGTGCTGCTCGGCGCGATCGCGTGGCTGGTCGTACGGCAGGTCGTCACGCCGGTGCGGATGGCGGCCGGGATCGCCGAGCGGCTGTCCGCCGGGCGCCTCCAGGAACGTATGAAGGTCACCGGCGAGGACGACATCGCACGGCTCGGCGAGGCCTTCAACAAGATGGCGCAGAACCTCCAGCTCAAGATCCAGCAGTTGGAGAACCTCTCCAGGATGCAGCGCCGGTTCGTCTCGGACGTGTCGCACGAGCTGCGTACGCCGCTTACCACTGTGCGGATGGCGGCCGACGTCATCCACGAGGCGCGCGTCGACTTCGACCCGGTGACCGCGCGCTCCGCCGAACTGCTCGCCGATCAGCTGGACCGGTTCGAGTCGCTGCTCGCCGATCTGCTGGAGATCAGCCGCTTCGACGCGGGCGCGGCCGCTCTGGAGGCCGACGCGATAGACCTGCGCGAGGTCGTCGGCCGGGTGGTCGGCGGCGCGGCCCCGCTGGCCGAGCGCAAGGGCAGCCGTATCCGGATCGTCGGAGATCAGCAGCCGGTGGTCGCGGAGGCGGACGCCCGCCGTGTGGAGCGGGTGCTGCGCAATCTGGTCGTCAACGCCGTGGAGCACGGCGACGGCAAGGACGTGGTGGTGCATCTCGCGTCGGCGGGCGGCGCCGTGGCGGTCGCGGTGCGCGACTACGGTGTGGGGCTCAAGCCAGGCGAGGCGACGCGGGTGTTCAACCGCTTCTGGCGGGCCGACCCGGCACGCGCGCGTACCACCGGAGGCACCGGCCTCGGGCTCTCGATCGCCTTGGAGGACGGCTCGGCTGCACGGCGGCTGGCTGCAGGCGTGGGGCGAGCCGGGCGGCGGCTCGCAGTTCCGGCTGACCCTGCCGCGTACCGCGGACGAGCCGCTGCGCGGCTCGCCGATACCGCTGGAACCCGAGGACTCACGCCGTAACCGCGGGCTGGCCGACGCCGGACTCCCGCTCGGCGGCGTGAGCAAGAGCGCCACGGTGCCCGCACAGGCCTCGCAGGAGCGGCTGCCGCCGCCCGGACCGACCAGGACGCCGGTCCCGTCGCTGGCCGCGGCACCGCCGTCGGCCGACCCCACGGCGCTGCCCGGCAGCGGTGCGCGCGTCGTCCCGCGCCCCGCACCGACCGGCGGCCCGGCCGCGGACAGCGGTGGCTTGGACGGTGACAGTGACAGGGACACGGGTACCGAAGGGGAGCATGACGGTGGGCGTTGACCGGGGTCGGTCCGGGTGGCTTCGATCGCGCCCGCTGCGTACGAGTGCGGTGCTCGGCTGCGGTGGACTGCTGCTGGCCGGGTGCGCGTCGATGCCCGACTCGGGAGGCGGGGGCCCCGTGGAGGCGTCGCCGAAGCAGCCTCAGGTGCGGGTGTTCGCCAAGCCGCCACGCGACGACGCCGGTCCCGCGGAGATCGTCAACGGCTTCCTGGAGGCGCTGACCAGCGACGACCCGGAGTACTCGATAGCGCGCAAGTATCTGACCAAGAGGGCGGACGAGGCCTGGGAGTACGACAAGTCCACCACGGTGCTCGCCGACGGGCCGACGGCGGACACCGAGCGGACCAGCCGGGACAGCGACGGCGAGGGGTACACGTACGCGCTGACCGGTACGCGGGTCGCCACGGTGAACGAGCAGCACGCGTACCAGCCGCAGGAGGGGACGTACGCCGAGACCGTGCACCTGATCCGGCAGGGCGGCGAGAACGGCAAGTGGCGCATCGACCGGCTGCCGGCCGGGGTGGTGCTCGGCGAGTCGGACTTCCTGCGGTCGCACCAGGCCGTCAACAAGTATTACTTCGCCGCGCGGTCCTCGTCGGACGGCGACGGAACCCAGGAGCCGCGGCTGGTCGCCGACCCGGTCTATGTGCGCCGGTGGTCGAACCCGGTGACCGAGACGGTCAAGTCGCTCCTCGCGGGGCCGACGCGCTGGCTCGATCCGGCGGTGGTGTCGCGGTTCCCCACCGGCACCCAGCTGAAGAAGGACGCCAAGCCGCTGGCGCCCGACGACAGGAACGTGCTGCGGGTCCCCCTGAACAAGCAGGCCGACCGGGTCGGCGGCAGCCAGTGCTCACGGATGGCCGCCCAGCTGTTCTTCACCCTGAAGGGCGTGATCTCCTCCGGCGTCGACCAGGTGGAACTGGTGAAGGAGGGGGGCGGCTCGCTGTGCCGCCTGACCGCGGACGCCGCCGACGCGCTCGCCCCGCACCGCACCGTGGACTCGCCCGGTTTCCAGTACTTCATCGACGGCGAGCACCGGCTGGTACGCCTGTCCAGGACTCGGGAGGACGCGCAGCCGGAGCCCGTGCCGGGGGCGCTGGGCAGCGGCGAGCAGAAGCTGCGCACGGCCGCCGTGTCACGCGACGAGGATCGCGCGGCCGGCGTGTCCGACGGCGGGCGGCTGCTCTTCGTCGGGCCGCTGCGGCCCGGCGGGGCGCTGGAGCAGACGAAGGTACGCAGCGTCGGCGACGGCGAGGCGGAGAACCGGCTGACGGCCCCCAGCTGGGACGGCCGGGGCGATCTGTGGGTGGCCGACCGCGACCCGGAGAACCCGCGCCTGCTGTGGCTGCGCAAGGGTGAGGGCGACTCCGTAGAGGTGAAGGTCGCCGGTCTCGACGGGGGCCGGATCACGTCGGTCCGGGTCTCGGCGGACGGCGTGCGGGTGGCGCTGCTGGTCGAGAAGGACGGCAGGACCACACTGCGGATCGGGCGGGTCGAGCGCGCGGGCACACCAGAGAAGCCCGAGGTGGCGGTCCGGGAACTGCGCGAGACCGCACCGCGGATGGAGGAGGTCACGGCCATGTCCTGGGCGGGCGGCAGCCGACTGGTCGTGGCGGGCAAGGAGTCCGGCGGGGTGCAGCTGCTGCGGTACGTCCTGAGCGACGGCTCGGTCTCGTCCGGATCGTCGCTGCCCGGTCTGACCGCGGTCACCGGGATCGCCGCCTCCGAGGACGACCGGCTGCCGCTGCTCGCCAGCTCCGAGGACGGCATCGTGCGGCTGCCGTCGGGGGCCAACTGGCGGACCGTGGTCAAGGACGGTTCGGCGCCGGTGTATCCGGGCTGACCCCTCCCGTGCCGGGACCTTGGCGGAGAGTTTTCCACAGGAGTGGCGAGGCGCCGCGTAGGTGGGCACAGTAGGACACATGCGGGGGTGGTGGCGGGACTTCGCCGACCTGGTACTGCCGGCCGACTGCGCGGGCTGCGGCAGGCCGCGCACGGCGCTGTGCGCGACCTGCCGCGCGGCCCTGTGCGGCGGGGTGCCGCGGCGGGCGCGGCCGGTGCCCGAGCCGCCCGGCCTCCCCGTGGTGCACGCCGCCGCCCGCTACGAGGACGCGGCGCGGGCCGTGCTGCTCGCGCACAAGGAGCGGGGCGCGCTGGGGCTCGCGGAGGTACTGGGCGCGGCGCTGGCCGGGGCGGTGCGCGCCGGGCTGCGGGCAGACGAGCCCGACCGGCCGCTCGTCGTGGTGCCCATGCCGTCGGCACGGCGTGCCGTGGCCGCGCGGGGCCACGATCCCACGCGGCGCATCGCGCTGGCGGCGGCGCGGGAGCTGCGGCGCGCGGGCCTGCCGGCCCGGATGCTCCCGGCGCTGCGGCAACGGCGCCCGGTGGCCGATCAGTCGGGGCTGAGCGCGCGGCAGCGCTGGGCGAATCTCACCGGCGCGCTGGAGGTGGTGTCCGGTGCCGGGCCGCTGCTCGCCGGGCGTCGGATCGTCCTGGTGGACGACTTGATGACGACGGGCGCTTCGCTCAGTGAAGGCGCACGGGCATTGCGTGCCACAGGCGGGGAAGAACTCCGGGGACTCGGCCGGGGACTCGGCGGAATGAGTCGGGCGTACGCCGCTGTGGTGGCAGCATCGCCGGATGCTTTCAAAATAAACCGGAACTGACCAGGAACCTGCATCGTTGCTGGTAGTGAGGGTGTCGAAGCGCCCGAATGGAGGTGGGACGCGGTAGAGGGTGACGACATCCGGCAGGGCGAGATATGTTCAGTTGGGAGGAATGGCGGACGCTGTCCCTCGCATATCGGAATGCCGCGCGCAGCATGTGTGCGGATTTTCCGCAATCACCCGAGCCGGTGGGGTGGAGATCTTGTTCGCGGGGGAGGAGGAGGTGGAAGTCACCGAGTCCGAAGGCTCCGGGCCATCCGGAGTCTGGTGCAAGAGGGAGATGCTCCGCCCGTGAAGCGGAGCGATCCGGGAACGGAGTTCTGCGTGGACATCGTCGTCAAGGGCCACAAGACAGAGGTGCCCGAGCGGTTCCGCAAGCACGTGGCCGAGAAGCTGAACCTGGACAAGATCCAGAAGCTCGATGGCAAGGTGATCAGCCTCGACGTCGAGGTGTCCAAGGAGCCGAACCCGCGCCAGGCCGACCGTTCCGACCGGGTGGAGATCACGCTCCGCTCGCGTGGTCCGGTGATCCGCGCGGAAGCCTCGGCCAGTGACCCGTACGCGGCACTCGACCTGGCCCAGGAGAAGCTGGAGGCGCGGCTGCGCAAGCAGCACAGCAAGCGCGCCACCCGACGCGGCACGGGCCGGCTCACGGCCGCCGAGGTCCCCGACCGTATCCCCGGCGTGGCGTACCTCAACGGGAACGGCGCGCTGGGCGGTGACGAGGAAACCGAGGGAGTCCCGGTCAAGAAGATCGGCTCTCTCGAAGTCCAGGGCGAGGGACCGCTCGTGGTGCGCGAGAAGACCCATGTCGCGGCCCCCATGTCGCTCGATCAGGCGCTCTACGAGATGGAACTGGTCGGGCACGACTTCTATCTGTTCGTCGACTCCGAGACCAAGGAACCCAGCGTCGTCTATCGGCGCCACGCCTACGACTACGGCGTTCTCCACCTGACCACGGACCCCATGGTGGTGGCCGAGACGGCGGAGTCCACCGGGCCCGGCGGCGCCCTCGGCGGCTGACGCCGTTCCCCGAGAGCACGCTCTGAGAGCCGTGCACGGTGCCCCTGGAGCGCTTCCCGCGCCCCCAGGGGCACCCCCGTGCCACCGCCGCGCGCCGTGGTGTCATCCGGGCATGGAATCATGGCTTCGCAGGCCAACCCGCTTGCTCTCGCCGTGGGTTGGCGCGGCAGTCGACCACAGGCCACGGCCTTCAGGGGGAGGAACGATGGCGGACAGCTTCGGACCGCTGCGTGACGAGGACGCCGACGAGGGCCTCGTCGGCGTCGGCGCGGACGCGCGCGCCGCCCGCGAGGAACCCATCAGGGTCCTCGTGGTGGACGATCACGCGCTCTTCCGCCGGGGCCTGGAGATCGTCCTGGCGCAGGAAGAGGACATCCAGGTCGTCGGGGAGGCGGGCGACGGCGCGGAGGCCGTCGACAAGGCCGCCGACCTGCTGCCCGACATCGTGCTGATGGATGTGCGGATGCCGAAGCGGGGCGGGATCGAGGCCTGCACCTCCATCAAGGAGGTAGCCCCCAGCGCCAAGATCATCATGTTGACGATCAGCGACGAGGAGGCCGACCTCTACGACGCGATCAAGGCGGGCGCCACCGGGTATCTCCTGAAGGAGATCTCCACGGACGAGGTGGCCACCGCGATCCGGGCGGTGGCCGACGGGCAGTCGCAGATCAGCCCCTCCATGGCGTCCAAGCTGCTGACCGAGTTCAAGTCCATGATCCAGCGGACGGACGAGCGTCGCCTGGTGCCGGCGCCCCGGCTGACCGACCGGGAGATCGAAGTGCTCAAACTCGTCGCCACCGGGATGAACAACCGGGACATCGCCAAGGAGCTGTACATCTCCGAGAACACCGTGAAGAACCACGTGCGCAACATCCTGGAGAAGCTGCAGCTGCACTCCAGGATGGAGGCCGTGGTCTACGCGATGCGGGAGAAGATCCTCGAGATCAGGTGAGAGCCGCCGCGCAGGCCGCCGCGAGCGGCGCGTGCAGCTCCGGCGGGGTGACCCGCTCGACCCGCACACCGGTGCAGCCGACCCAGCTCGCCGCCTCCGCCAGTGCCGTGGCCATCGGCTCCACCGCCTTCGGGGTGTCCAGCGCGGCGTGCCGGGCCACCAGCGTGCCGCCCTCGCGGGCCGGGTCGACCCGGCCGAGCAGCCGTCCCCCGGACAGCAGCGGCATCGCGAAGTAGCCGTACACCCGCTTGGGCTTCGGCACATAGGCCTCCAGGCGATGGGTGAAGCCGAAGATCCGCTCGGTGCGGGCCCGCTCCCAGATCAGCGAGTCGAAGGGCGAGAGCAGCGTCGTACGGTGGCGGCCGCGCGGCGGCGTCGACAGGGCGGCGGGGTCGGCCCAGGCCGGTTTGGACCAGCCCTCGACGGTCACCGGCACCAGGCCGGAGTCCGCCACCACCGCGTCGAACTGTTCGGCCTTGAGCCGGTGGTAGTCCGCGATGTCCGCACGGGTCCCCACTCCGAGCGACTGCCCGGCGAGCCGGACCAGACGGCGCAGACACTCCGTGTCGTCCAGGTCGTCGTGCAGCACATCACCGGGGATGGCGCGCTCGGCCAGGTCGTACACCCGCTTCCAGCCGCGCCGCTCCGTGCACACCACCTCGCCGTACATCAGCGCGCGCTCGACGGCGACCTTGGAGCCCGACCAGTCCCACCACTCGCCGCCGTTCTTCGCGCCGCCCAGCTCGGTGGCCGTGAGCGGCCCCTCGGCCCGCAGCTGCTTGATCACCTGGTCGTACGTGCCGTCCGGCAGGGGGTGGTGCCACTGCGGGCGGGTGCGGTAGGCGCGGCGGCGGAACGCGAAGTGCGGCCACTCCTCGACGGGCAGGATGCAGGCCGCGTGCGACCAGTACTCGAAGGCGTGGGGCCGGGGCGCGGACGCGCCGGCGGACGCCGTCCCCCAGTACGCCCGCTCCACGGTCGTGCGGCCCACGGCGCCCAGGCGTGCGTACGGGATCAGCTCGTGTGAGCGGGCGAGTACCGAGATGGTGTCGAGCTGTACGGCGCCCAGGTGGCGCAGCACGCCCCTGACACCCGCCCTGCGGTCGGGAGCGCCGAGGAACCCCTGGGCGCGCAGGGCGATCCGACGGGCGTCGTCGGAGGAGAGTTCGACTTCGGGAACGGGCGTGGTGGTCATGCCCGTACCGTAGGGCCCGGCACTGACAATCAGTCCGGCCGTCCGTGCTCCCCGGCCGCCGGAAGCCGGGGCCAGCAGCGGGACACGGGGCGCGGTTCCAGAGATTTTCGTGTCGGCGCGGGCACCTCGCGGGACATCGGATCGTTCTCCCAGAAGGTGGTAGGCGGCCGACGCCGCGACGGCCCTCCCAGCCGGGGCGGGTCCTCGCATACGATGGCCGTTGCTCAGCAGAACTCGACCGCGTCAGCCCGACCGGCAAGGAGATCAACCCTCGTGTCCGTCTTCAACAAGCTCATGCGTGCAGGCGAAGGAAAGATCCTGCGCAAACTGCACCGCATCGCGGACCAGGTCGACTCCATCGAAGAGGACTTCACCCGCCTCTCCGACGCGGAGCTGCGCGCCCTCACCGACGAGTACAAGGAGCGGTACGCCGACGGCGAGAGCCTCGACGACCTGCTCCCCGAGGCCTTCGCCACCGTGCGCGAGGCCGCCAGGCGGGTGCTCGGCCAGCGTCACTACCGTGTGCAGATCATGGGCGGCGCCGCCCTGCATCTCGGCCATGTGGCCGAGATGAAGACCGGTGAGGGCAAGACCCTCGTCAGTACGCTGCCCGCGTACCTCAACGGTCTGTCGGGTGACGGCGTGCACGTCATCACGACCAACGACTACCTCGCCCAGCGCGACTCCGAGATGATGGGCCGGGTACACAAGTTCCTGGGCCTCGAGGTCGGCTGCATCGTCGCCCACATGACCCCGGCCCAGCGCCGCGAGCAGTACGCCTGCGACATCACCTACGGCACGAACAACGAGTTCGGCTTCGACTACCTGCGCGACAACATGGCGTGGTCCCAGGACGAGCTCGTCCAGCGCGGCCACAACTTCGCCGTCGTCGACGAGGCCGACTCCATCCTCATCGACGAGGCCCGTACGCCGCTGATCATCTCGGGCCCCGCCGACCAGGCCACCAAGTGGTATGGCGACTTCGCCAGGCTGGTCACCCGGCTGACCAAGGGCGAGCCGGGCAACCACCTCAAGGGCATCGAGGAGACCGGCGACTACGAGGTCGACGAGAAGAAGCGCACCGTCGCCATCCACGAGTCGGGCGTCGGCAAGGTCGAGGACTGGCTGGGCATCGACAACCTCTACGAGTCGGTGAACACCCCGCTGGTCGGCTACCTGAACAACGCCATCAAGGCCAAGGAACTGTTCAAGAAGGACAAGGACTACGTCGTCATCGACGGCGAAGTCATGATCGTCGACGAGCACACCGGCCGTATCCTCGCCGGCCGCCGCTACAACGAGGGCATGCACCAGGCGATCGAGGCGAAGGAAGGGGTGGACATCAAGGACGAGAACCAGACGCTCGCCACGATCACCCTGCAGAACTTCTTCCGCCTCTACACCAAGCTCTCCGGCATGACCGGTACGGCCATGACCGAGGCCGCCGAGTTCCAGCAGATCTACAAGCTCGGCGTCGTCCCGATCCCGACGAACCGGCCCATGGTACGGATGGACCAGTCGGACCTGATCTACCGCACCGAGAAGGCGAAGTTCGACGCGGTCGTCGACGACATCGCCGACAAGCACCAGCACGGCCAGCCGATCCTGGTCGGCACCACCTCGGTCGAGAAGTCCGAGTACCTCTCCCAGCAGCTCTCCAAGCGCGGTGTCCCGCACGAGGTGCTGAACGCCAAGCAGCACGACCGGGAGGCGACGATCGTCGCCCAGGCCGGCCGCAAGGGCGCCGTCACGGTCGCCACGAACATGGCCGGACGAGGCACGGACATCAAGCTGGGCGGCAACCCCGACGACCTCGCCGAGGCCGAGCTGCGCCAGCGCGGTCTCGACCCCGAGGAGCACCTCGAGGAGTGGGCGGAGGCGCTGCCCGCCGCCCTGGAGAAGGCCGAGGACGCCGTACGGGCCGAGCACGAGGAGGTCACCGAGCTGGGTGGTCTGTACGTGCTGGGCACTGAGCGGCACGAGTCGCGGCGTATCGACAACCAGCTGCGCGGCCGCAGCGGCCGTCAGGGCGACCCAGGCGAGTCCCGTTTCTACCTGTCGCTCGGCGACGACCTGATGCGCCTGTTCAAGGCGCAGATGGTCGAGCGGGTGATGGCGATGGCCAACGTCCCCGACGACGTGCCGATCGAGAACAAGATGGTGACGCGGGCGATCGCCTCGGCCCAGTCGCAGGTCGAGCAGCAGAACTTCGAGACGCGGAAGAACGTCCTGAAGTACGACGAGGTCCTCAACCGCCAGCGTGAGGTCATCTACGGCGAGCGGCGCCGCGTCCTCAAGGGCGAGGACCTGCACGAGCAGGTCCGGCACTTCATGGACGACACCATCGACGCGTACATCCAGGCGGAGTCCGCTGAGGGCTTCGCCGAGGAGTGGGACCTCGACCGGCTGTGGGGCGCCTTCAAGCAGCTCTACCCGGTGAAGGTCACCGTCGAGGAGCTTGAGGAGGAGGCCGGGGACCGCGCGGGGCTGACCGCCGAGTTCATCTCCGACTCCATCAAGGACGACATCCACGCGCAGTACGACGCGCGCGAGAAGCAGCTCGGCTCGGAGATCATGCGTGAGCTGGAGCGCCGGGTCGTGCTGTCGGTCCTGGACCGTAAGTGGCGCGAGCACCTCTACGAGATGGACTACCTCCAGGAGGGCATCGGCCTGCGGGCCATGGCCCAGAAGGACCCGCTGGTCGAGTACCAGCGCGAGGGCTACGACATGTTCATCGCCATGATGGACGGCATCAAGGAGGAGTCGGTCGGCTATCTGTTCAACCTGGAGGTCCAGGTCGAGCAGCAGGTCGAAGAGGTTCCGGTGGAGGCGGAGCAGAAGACCTCCCTGGACAAGGACGGCGGCGCGCAGGACGCGGTGCCCGCGGGCGCGCGTCCCGAGATCCGGGCGAAGGGCCTGGACGCCCCGCAGCGCCCCGACCGGCTGCACTTCTCGGCGCCGACGGTCGACGGTGAGGGCGGCGTCGTCGAAGGCGACTTCACCCAGGGGGGCGACGAGCCGGTGCGGTCGTCGGCGGACGGCATGACGCGCGCGGAGCGTCGTAAGGCACAGAAGGGCGGCCGTCGCCGTAAGAAGTAGTCAGCGGTTCCCTGGGCTCTTGCCGGGCTGAGGGATGTCCGCGGGGGCCGGGGGGGGGCGGGGGGGGCCGGGCCCCCCCCCGGGGGGGGGGGGGGGGGGGGGGGGGGTGGGGGGGGGGGGGGGGGGGGGGCGGGCGCCGCCCCCCGGCCGTGTGAGGCAGGGCTGGTCAGGACTCAGGTGTGTCCGGGTGATCCCTGCCGCCCAGCTCGACCGCGGTGCAGCGCCAGCGCAGGTCGGGGGCCTGCTCCAGGCGGAAGGCCATGGCATGCAGCTGGCCGCCGGCGCTGATGCGGGCGAAGACCTCGATCGCGCCCGAGCGGGGCACGTAATGACCCACGTCGCGTACGACGGCGCGGTGGCCGCTGGCCCGTAGCGGAGTGTGCTCGGCCAGCCGCGCGAGGTCGTCGTAGGCCTGTCCCACGGTGTGCCGCAGCATCCAGTGCACCGGGCGCTGGCCGCTGAGCACGGCCAGCAGGCGTTCGGTGAACACCGTGGGGAGGGGCGGGCGGCGGTGCTGGCGCAGGGGCGTCCGGGCGGGTCCGCCGCCGCTGGGTCGCCGTGCGTCGCCGCGGGTGGGCGGCCGGGTGGTGCCGGGCCGCTTGGTGCTGGTCATGACCTTGTTCATGGTGCGTCCCCGTGACTCTTCGCCGGGCCCGGAGGCGATTTCCTACCGGGCAGTAGCTTTCGGGTGTTCTTGTACGGGGGGCGAGTCCTGTCCGCAATGGGCGTCAGCCTGAGGCGGCCCGCGGCGGCAGATCACCTATCTGGGGGACGAGGCCCGTAGACAGCGGGTTCTGAGCCGGTCGGGCGGGACGGGATCGCGGAAGTGGGGCCTCGGGGCGTTCACCTCGAAGGGGGACCCCGGACGGACGTATCCTGTGGCCCTGATCGGGTTGGCGGCCGTGCCCGCGGTTGGCTGGGGCGGCGGCCGCGATCCAGGTTCTGACCTCTGGCGATGAAAGCGGCGGCTATGCGTGTCTACGTCCCCCTGACCCTCTCCGGTCTCGCAGCGGCGCACCAGGCGGGCGAGCTGGGCCCCGGACCGCTGACCGCGTACGCCGTGACGCCCTCGCTGCGTGAGTGGTACGTCACCGGGGACATCGAGGAGCTGGAGTACGCGGCGCTCAGCCGGGCCGCGGCCGGGTCGCTCCGGCTGATCGCCGGCGACCCCGCGGCGGCACGGCGCCGGGTCGTCGTCGCCGTGGACGTGCCGGACTCCGACGCGGCCGCCGACCCGGACCGCGGCCTCGATCCGGGGGCGCTCGGCGAGGTGCGGATCGCCGCCGCGGTGCCGCTGGCCAAGGCGGCCGCGGTGCATGTGGACGCGGACGAGGCCGAGGAGGATGTCACGGCGGCCGCCGCGGCGCTGGGGGCGGCGGACCAGGGCGACGACGACGCGCAGTTCACGGTGGACGGGGCGGAGGACCACGAGCTGCTGTGGTTCGCGACGCAGGAGATCCCGAATCTGATCGGCTGACGTCTCGCGCTCGGGGCTTGTCAGTGGGACCGGGTAGCGTTCTTGGCATGGGGAAGCACGGGACGCACATCGTCTGGGACTGGAACGGCACGCTGTTCCACGACATCGACGCGGTCATCACCGCGACGAACGCCTCGTTCGCGGAGGTCGGCATGGAGCCGATCACCCTCGAGCGGTACCGGGACCTGTACTGCGTTCCGGTGCCGCGCTTCTATGAGCGGCTCATCGGCCGGATGCCCACGGACGAGGAGTGGGCGGTGATGGACGAGGCGTTCCACCGGCACTACTGGGCGCACGCGGACGGCGCGGACCTGGCGGAGGGGGCGCGGGAGCTGCTCGCCGACTGGCAGTCGGCCGGGCTCACCCAGTCCATGTGCTCGCTCGCCCCGCATGACCGCCTGGTGCCGATCGTGCGCACGCACGGGATCGAGCAGCACTTCATACGGGTGGACGGCCGCGTCGGCGCGTCGCATGAGGGCAAGGCCGAGCACATGTCGCGGCATCTGGCCGCGCTGGACGGCGTGGATCCGGCCCGTGCGGTGGTGATCGGGGACGCGGTGGACGACGCGGTGGCCGCACGGCACGTGGGGGCCGCGGCGGTGCTCTACACGGGCGGGTCGCACAGCCGGGCCAGCCTCGCGCAGGCGGGGGTGCCGGTGGTGGACACCCTCGCCGAGGCGGTGGCGGAGGCGGAGCGGCTCGTGTCCTGACGCGGGGGGAAGCAGGCGCGGCGGCTGCCGTCTTTGGACGTAGTGTCAAAGTTTGAACGTTGTTTTTGTACGCAGATGGCTCATGACGCTCCCCCCAGGCGGGGCGATAGCCTGGACCCGTGATCAGTGCGATACGTCGCGGGGGCAGCGCAGCCCCCGGCCGCCCGTGCCCGGCACACCGCCGTGTCCGGGTGATCGCTGATCCCTGCCGCCTGGGCCGACTGTCCGAAGCGACGGTCTCCCCGGCCATCTCTCATCCCGGCACACCGCCGCATCCGACCGGGCATCCCGCGTCGCGGCGCTACGCCACCTACTTCTACGTCACGCAACGGCGCGCGACAGGAGCCAGAGGACATGCAGACCAAGCTGGACGAAGCCAAGGCCGAGCTGCTCGATCGGGCCGCCCGGGTTGCTGAGAACAGCCCGGTCGGGGGGCAACTTCCGACGGGGGCCAAAGACGGGGAGCGTCCGGACCAGGACACGATCCGTACGTACCTCCAGCGCTACTACCTGCACACCGCCCCCGAGGACCTGACCGACCGCGACCCGGTCGACGTCTTCGGCGCCGCGCTCTCGCACTACCGGCTGGCCGAGAACCGCCCGCAGGGCACGGCCAATGTGCGCGTCCACACCCCGACCGTGGAGGAGAACGGCTGGACCTGCAGCCACTCCGTCGTCGAGGTGGTCACCGACGACATGCCGTTCCTGGTCGACTCGGTCACCAACGAGCTGTCCCGGCAGGGCCGCGGCATCCATGTGGTGATCCACCCGCAGGTCTTCGTGCGCCGTGACGTCACCGGCAAGCTGATCGAGGTCCTGCCCGGCCAGACCGACGCCCACGACGCGCTGGTCGAGTCCTGGATCCATGTGGAGATCGACCGCGAGACCGACCGCGCCGACCTCAAGCAGATCACCGCCGATCTGCAGCGGGTGCTGTCCGACGTGCGCGAGGCCGTCGAGGACTGGGGCAAGATGCGCGAGGCCGCGCTGCGCATCGCCGACGACCTGGCCAGCGAGCCCACCGCCGACGACCTGCGCGACCGCGAGGTCGAGGAGGCCCGCGAGCTGCTGCGCTGGCTCGCCGACGACCACTTCACCTTCCTGGGCTACCGCGAGTATCACCTCAACGAGGACGACTCGCTCGGCGCCGTGCCCGGCACCGGTCTCGGCATCCTGCGCTCCGACCCGCAGCACAGCCGCGAGGACCCGCACGGCCACCCGGTCAGCCCGTCCTTCAACCGGCTGCCGGCCGACGCCCGCGCCAAGGCCCGCGAGCACAAGCTCCTGGTGCTCACCAAGGCGAACAGCCGGGCCACCGTGCACCGCCCCAGCTACCTCGACTACGTCGGCGTGAAGAAGTTCGACGCCAAGGGCAACGTGGTGGGTGAGCGGCGCTTCCTCGGGCTGTTCTCGTCGGCCGCGTACACCGAGTCGGTGCGCCGGGTGCCGGTCATCCGCCGTAAGGTCGCCGAGGTCCTGGAGCAGGCGGGCTTCTCGCCCAACAGCCACGACGGCCGCGACCTGCTGCAGATCCTCGAGACCTACCCGCGCGACGAGCTCTTCCAGACCCCGGTGGACGAGCTGCGCGCCACCGTGACCAGCGTCCTGTACCTCCAGGAGCGCCGCCGTCTGCGGCTGTACCTGCGCAAGGACGAGTACGGGCGCTACTACTCCGCCCTGATCTACCTGCCGCGCGACCGCTACACCACCGGCGTACGGCTGCGGCTGATCGACATCCTCAAGGAGGAGCTCGGCGGCACCAACGTCGACTTCACCGCCTGGAACACCGAGTCGATCCTCTCCCGGCTGCACTTCGTCGTCCGGGTCCCGCCGGGCACCGAGCTGCCCGCGCTCACCGCCGCCGACACCGAGCGCATCGAGGCCCGCCTGGTCGAGGCCTCCCGCTCCTGGGCCGACGGCTTCGGCGAGGCGCTCAACGCCGAGCTGGGCGAGGAGCGCGCTGCCGAGCTGCTGCGCCGGTACGCGGGCGCCATCCCCGAGGGCTACAAGGCCGACCACACCCCGCGCGGGGCCGTCGCCGACCTGGTCCACCTGGAGCAGCTCAGCGAGGGGGAGCGGGACTTCGCGCTGTCGCTGTACGAGCCGGTGGGCGCCGGACCCGGCGAGCGCCGCTTCAAGATCTACCGTCAGGGGACCCAGGTCTCGCTGTCGGCCGTGCTTCCGGTGCTGCAGCGGCTGGGCTGTGAGGTCGTCGACGAGCGTCCGTACGAGCTGCGGACCACCGACCGCGAACCCGCGTGGATCTACGACTTCGGGCTCCGCATGCCGGAGACGGACGGCGAGCACCTCGCGGGCGACGCCCGCGAGCGGTTCCAGGAGGCCTTCGCCGCCGTCTGGACGGGGCAGGCCGAGAACGACGGCTTCAACGCCCTGGTGCTGGGCGCCGGTCTCGGCTGGCGGCAGGCGATGGTGCTGCGGGCGTACGCCAAGTACCTGCGCCAGGCCGGGTCGACCTTCAGCCAGGCGTACATGGAGGAGACCCTCCGGACGAACGTCCACACCACCCGGCTGCTCGTGCACCTGTTCGAGGCCCGGATGTCGCCGGACCGGCAGCGTGCGGGCACCGAGCTGATCGACGGACTCCTCGAGGAGCTGGCGGGCGCGCTCGACGAGGTGGCCTCGCTGGACGAGGACCGCATCCTCCGGTCCTTCCTCACGGTCATCAAGGCCACCCTGCGGACCAACTTCTTCCAGAGCGTCAGCGAGGGAAGCGACAAGAGGGGGCAGGAGGGCGAGGGCGGCAGGCCGCACCCGTATGTGTCGATGAAGTTCGATCCGCAGGCCATCCCGGATCTGCCGGCGCCCCGGCCCGCGTTCGAGATCTGGGTGTACTCGCCGCGCGTCGAGGGCGTCCATCTGCGCTTCGGCAAGGTTGCGCGCGGCGGCCTGCGCTGGTCCGACCGCCGTGAGGACTTCCGTACCGAGATCCTCGGCCTGGTCAAGGCGCAGGAGGTCAAGAACACCGTCATCGTGCCGGTCGGCGCCAAGGGCGGCTTCGTCGCCAAGCAGCTGCCCGACCCGGCCAGGGACCGCGACGCCTGGCTGGACGAGGGCATCGCCAGCTACCGCACCTTCATCTCGGCGCTGCTCGACATCACCGACAACCTGGTGGCGGGCGAGGTCGTGCCGCCCGCCGACGTGGTGCGCCACGACGAGGACGACACCTACCTGGTGGTCGCCGCCGACAAGGGCACCGCGACGTTCTCGGACATCGCCAACGAGGTGGCGGGCGACTACAACTTCTGGCTGGGCGACGCCTTCGCCTCCGGCGGCTCCGCCGGCTACGACCACAAGGGCATGGGCATCACCGCCCGCGGCGCCTGGGAGTCCGTCAAGCGGCACTTCCGCGAGCTGGGCCACGACACCCAGACCCAGGACTTCACGGTGGTCGGCGTCGGCGACATGTCCGGGGACGTGTTCGGCAACGGCATGCTGCTCAGTGAGCACATCCGGCTGGTCGCCGCCTTCGACCACCGGCACATCTTCATCGACCCGAACCCGGACGCGGCGACCTCGTACGCCGAGCGCCGCCGCCTGTTCGAGCTGCCGCGCTCCAGCTGGGCCGACTACGACAAGGACCTGCTCTCCGCGGGCGGCGGCGTCTTCCCGCGCAGCGCCAAGTCGATCCCGCTCAACGGGCAGATCCGGGAAGCGCTCGGCATCGACTCCGCGGTCGCCAAGCTGACGCCCGCCGACCTGATGAAGGCCGTCCTCAAGGCGCCGGTCGACCTGCTGTGGAACGGCGGCATCGGGACGTACGTGAAGTCGGGCACCGAGTCCGACGCGGACGTCGGCGACAAGGCGAACGACGCCATCCGGGTCGACGGCCAGGACCTGCGGGTCAAGGTCGTCGGAGAGGGCGGCAACCTGGGCCTGACCCAGCTCGGCCGGATCGAGTTCGCGCGCGCGGGCGGCCGGGTGAACAACGACGCGATCGACAACAGCGCGGGCGTGGACACCTCCGACCACGAGGTGAACATCAAGATCCTGCTCAACGCGGTGGTGGCCGACGGCGACATGACGGTCAAGCAGCGCAACAAGCTGCTCGCCGAGATGACCGACGAGGTCGGCGCCCTGGTGCTGCGCAACAACTACGCGCAGAACACCGCGCTCGCCCTCGCCGGCGCCCAGTCCGCCAGCATGCTGCACGCCCAGCAGCGCTTCATGCGCCGCCTGGTGCGCGACGGCCACCTGGACCGGGCCCTGGAGTTCCTGCCCAGCGAGCGGCAGATCCGGGAGCGGCTGAACAACGGCCGCGGGCTGACCCAGCCGGAGACCGCGGTCCTGCTGGCGTACACGAAGATCACCGTCTCCGAGGAGCTGTTCGCCACCGGACTGCCGGACGACCCGTATCTGCAGCGCCTGCTGCACGCGTACTTCCCCACGCAGCTGCGCGAACGGTTCATCGACCAGATCGACGCGCACGCGCTGCGCCGCCAGATCGTCACCACGGTGCTGGTCAACGACACCGTGAACACCGGCGGCACGAGCTTCCTGCACCGGATGCGCGAGGAGACCGGCGCCTCACTCGAAGAGGTCGTACGGGCGCACACCGCGGCCCGCGAGATCTTCGGACTCGGCGAGGTGTGGGACGCGGTCGAGGCGTTGGACAACAGGGTCGCGGCCGATGTGCAGACCCGGATCAGGCTGCACTCGCGCCGCCTGGTGGAGCGCGGCACCCGCTGGCTGCTCAACAACCGGCCGCAGCCGCTGGACCTGGCCGAGACCATCGGCTTCTTCAGCGCGGGCGTCAGCCGGGTCTGGTCCGAGCTGCCGAAGCTGGTGCGGGGCGCCGACCTGGAGTGGTACCAGCAGATCCGGGACGAGCTGGCGGCCGCCGGGGTGCCGGACGAGCTGGCGCAGCGGGTCGCCGGGTTCTCGTCGGCCTTCCCGGCGCTGGACGTCGTGCTGATCGGCGAGCGGGTGGGCAGGGACCCGGTCGATGTCGCCGAGGTCTACTACGACCTGGCCGACCGGCTGCAGATCACCCAGCTGATGGACCGCATCAGCGCGCTGCCGCGGACCGACCGCTGGCAGTCGATGGCGCGCGCGGCGATCCGTGAGGACCTGTACGCGGCCCATGCGGCGCTCACCTCGGACGTGCTGGCGGCGGGCGACGGTTCGGCCACGCCGGAACAGCGCTTCAAGGCCTGGGAGGAGCGCAACGCCGCGATCCTGGGGCGCGCGAAGACGACGCTGGACGAGATCCGGGGCTCGGACGCGTTCGACCTGGCGAACCTGTCGGTGGCGATGCGGACCATGCGGACGCTGCTGCGTACGCACGGCTGACGCACGGGCTGACGTACGGCTGACGCGTGTCGGACGCGTGTCGGACGCGCGACGGCGGTGCTGACGAGCGCCCCGGTCGGTTCGCCGGCCGGGGCGTTTCGCGTCCGGGTGCATTTCACGGGAGCACCATCGGGCAATACGTAGAAAATCGGATATAAGGGCTAAAGTTTCCGGAATGAGTCGCCTGACGAGCACGCTGCCCGCGGCCTCCCGTGGTTCCCGCGTGCCCACCGCCGCGGTCCGGGTGCCCGCGCCCGCACCGCCCCCGCCGGGGGCCCCGCGGCCGGGGCGCGTCCGACGGGCTCGGCTGTGGCGGCTGTGCGCGGAGGTCGCCAAGTTCGGCATCGTCGGCGGCAGCGGGGTCGGCGTCAACTTCCTCGTCTTCAACGTGCTGCTGTACGGCCTCGGCCTGCGGCCGGTCACCGCCACCGTCGCCGCCGGCTGTGTCGCCATCGGCACCAACTACCTCGGGTTCCGGTTCTTCGCCTACCGGGACCGGTCCACGCGCACCGCGCGGCAGATCACGCTGTTCTTCGCCTTCAGCGGGATCGGCGTCGCCGTCGAGAGCGGGCTGTTCTCGGTCGCGTACCACGGCCTGGGCCTGGACGGCCCGCTCGGCTCGAACATCGCCAAGGCGCTCGCCATCCTGCTCGCCTCCGCGCTCCGCTTCCTCGTCTACCGGACCTGGGTCTTCCCGCGTGACGCGGACCGCTTCCCTGGCGCGGATCACCGCTGAACCGACCTCCGCGGGCAGCACACCTAGCGTGCCAGCGCGGCCACCAGTTTCGCCGCCTTGCGCAGGGCGCCGACGCGTCTGGCGGCCGGGCGTACGGCTCTGAGTACCCGGCCGGTGGGCGACCAGCGCACCTGGAGCCGTCCGGAGCCGTGACCCTCGGGCTCGACGGTGATCCGGTGGGCGTGGCGCACGGCGGTCAGCGGGGTGAAGTCGAGCGGGGCGAGCAGCAGGCCGCTGTTGCGCTGGCGCTGCTGCGTCAGTTCCAGGACCGGGTGGCGCACACCGTCGAAGCCGTACGCGGGCAGCCTGACCGCGGCCAGGTCGAGGCGGACCGTGCCCTCGAAGACGCCGGGGCGCACCGGGTCGATACGGAAGTGCGTGGTGTGCCGACGGCCCGCGGGGGCGAGATGCAGCGCGGCCCGGTGCGGGCCGACGGCGAGTCGCAGCCCCGGATCGTAGGTGCGGACGGCCAGCTCGACGGCCGCGCCGGGGCCGGGGGCGACGCGGGTGATCTCGTGGCGGAACAGGGCGGTCGCGAACGGCCGGGTGTCCAGGGCCTCGCCGGTGAGGTCGAGTTCGCGGCGGCCCTGGTCGGAGTCGGGCAGCCGGTCGCCCCAGTAGACGCGGCCGTCGGCGTCGGTGACCGTCTCGCGCGGGGCGACGCCGTGGCCCATGCCGCGGGCGGCGAGCGCCGCCTCGGACAGCCGCCCCTCGCGCAGCAGGGCGAGCGTCACGCGCTCGGCACGCGGCAGGCGGGCGTAGGCGCCGGGGGAGAGTTCGGCGAGGTACGGGTTGACGGTGTCGGCGAACTCCCGCAGCCAGGCCTCGTCGCGGAACGGCAGATCGCCCGCGTACATCCGGAAGTCGTGCTTGAGGAACTTGTGGTCCTTGTCCTCGCGGATCGCGCTGTGGCCGCTCTCCGCCAGGAAGGCGTCGATCAGCCGCTGGACGTGAATACGGTCTCGGACATTGGCGATCCGGTGCCGCTGGTTGGAGATGGAGGCGGCGTCGGCGGCCGCGTACGGCTCGATGTACCAGCGGTAGACCGGCTCCGGGACGATCGTGAACGCCTCGGCCAGGCAGTACGCCTGCGCCGAGAACAGCTGGTCCTCGTAGTGGATGCCCTCGGGGAAGCGCAGCGCGTGCCGGTCGAGGAACGCGCGCGTGTACATCTTGCTGGTGGACAGGTGCTCGAACAGCAGCCGCGGCTCGGCCTCGATGCCCGGCACCGTGCGCCGCTCGGCGACCAGGTCCGGCATCCAGACCGAGCGGGCGCCGGTGTCGACGCGGACCCGCTCGACCTGGCCCATGGCGAAGTCGACGCGCTGCTCGCGGTGCGCGGCGAGCAGCAGCGCGCAGGCGTTCTCGGGGAGTTCGTCGTCGCTGTCGAGGAACATCAGATACGGGGCGCGGGCCAGCTCCATGGCGCGGTTGCGCGGGGCGCTGCAACCGCCGCTGTTCTCCGGGAGCCGCAGATAGCGGATGCGCGCGTCCTCGGCCGCCAGGGCCCGCGCCACCTCGGGGGTGCGGTCGGTGGAGCAGTCGTCGCTGATGATGATCTCGATGTCGCGGTGGGTCTGGCGCCGCAGCGAGGCCACCGCGCGCGGCAGCCGCTCGGCGTCGTTGAAGACGATCACGGTGACGGTGACGTCCGGGGTGGTGCTGCTCATCAGCGGGCGGCCTCTTCTGGGGTCGGTGCGGGCGTACGGTCGTCGACGGGCACGATCGGCGGGAGGTCGTCCGCGCTCTCGCCGAGGAAGACGCGGCGCACCACGCGCTCGGCGGCCCGCCCGTCGTCGAAGTCGCAGAAGCGGTGGCGGAAGGCGGCGCGCAGCTTGGCCGCCGTCTCGTCTCGCCAGGCGCCCGAGGCGAAGATCCCGGTCAGCTCGTCCTGGTCGCGGGCGACCTGGCCCGGAGCCTGGGCCAGCAGGTCGAAGTAGACGCCGCGGGCCTTGGTGTAGGTCTCCCAGTCGTCGGCGTAGACGACGATCGGGCGGTCCAGATTGGCGTAGTCGAACATGATCGACGAGTAGTCCGTGACGAGCGCGTCGGCGGCGAGCTGGAGGTCCTCGACCGGGTCGTACGCGGAGACGTCGATGACGCGTCCGCTGTGCCGCAGCCGGGTCAGCGGGGACGCGTCGCCGCCGTAGAAGTAGTGGCCGCGCACCAGCAGGACGGTGTCGTCGCCGAGGTCGGCGCTCAGCCGCGCGAGGTCCAGGCGCGGGGTCCAGCCCGCCTCGTAGTCGCGGTGGGTCGGGGCGTAGAGGATCGCCGTCTTGCCGGGGGCGATGCCGAGCCGTTCGCGGACGGCCCGGATATGGGCGGCGTCGGCGCGGTAGAAGACGTCGTTGCGCGGATAGCCGTAGTCCAGCGGGGTGTAGTGCGAGGGGTAGGCGCGCTCCCAGGTCCGCGTGGAGTGGCTGTTCGCGGAGAGGCTGTAGTCCCAGTTGTCGACGCGGGCCAGCAGGGCGCGGAAGTTGAGGCCCTTGGCGGCGGCGGGGAATTCCCGCTGGTCCAGGCCCATGCGCTTGAGCGGGGTGCCGTGGTGGGTCTGTACGAACACCTGGTCGTCCCGCTTCACCAGGAGATTGGGGAAGTTGACGTTGTTGACCAGGAACCTGGCCCGGCCCAGCGCCTCCAGATAGCGGGGCGTGCCCGGAACGACGTGGTCCGTTCCCGGCGGCAGCAGCGCCGCCCGGTCCCGGCTCACCACCCACACCGGATGGACCCGCGGGGCCAGTTCGCGCAGCTTCGCGGCGATGGCGGCCGGGTTGCAGGCGACGCCGCGGTCCCAGTACGCGGAGAACAGCGCCAGCTCCGGGTGGACGGGCCGGGACAGGGCTCTGCGGTAGCGGTGGTCGCGGACCTTGGCCCGCAGTCCGCGCTTGCGGGCGGCGAGGTTCGACCGCACCGTGCGCCGCTTGGCGTTGGCGGCCTGGAGCACCTTGTACCGGGTGTACTGGTCGTGTTCCAGGAGGCTTTGGCGTACGCCGTCGAGCCCTTCGGGCCGCTGGTAGCCGTCGGGGCGGAAGCGGTTCGCGTGCTCGGACGCGCGGTGGAAGTACGCGGGGGCGAGGTCGGCGGGCAGCTCTCCCGGCCTGGCGATGACGCGCAGATAGTCGCCGACCATCCGCTCGTAGAGCGCGGTGCGCAGCGCTGGCGGCGCCTGGCGCGCCGCGGCCAGCTCGTGGAGTTCCTCGTACGCGGTGAAGGGCGCGAAGCGCTCTTCGGGTGTGGGCGGCGGGAGGCTGGCGCGGCGCAGCTGACGGTCGTTCAGGGCGACGTGGTCCAGGCAGGCGACGCGGTCGGCGAGCAGCAGCGTGGCGTAGGCGAAGTGGAGGGTGTCGCCCGCGGTGAGCGGTTCGGCGTGCTCACGCAGGAAACCGGCGCGCAGGACGCGGTTGCCGAGCAGGGGCGCGAGTTCCAGCAGCGCCGGGCAGTCGGCCGGGGCGCGGGCGGCGCGGCCCGGCTCGGCGAGCACCTTGGTGTCGAGGCTGGGGCGGGCGGGGTCCCACCAGTAGGCGCGTACGTGGTCGAAGACCAGCACGTCGGGGGCTTCGGCGCCGTGGTCCTCGTTCTCGTCCTGGTCCTCGTACTCGTCCAGGCGCTGGGCGATGACCGCCGTGGCGCCTGCGGGGAGGCTGTCCTTGGCATCCAGGAAGTGCAGCCAGTCGCCGGTGGCGGCGGCCGCCCCCCGGCGGCGGGCGGCCACCGGGGTGGTGCCGTCGGGCAGCGGCAGCGTGGTGAAGCGGGGGTCGCTGGCGGTCTGGGACTCGGCGAGCGCGCGGGAGCTGTCGCCGCCCACGGCGATGATCACTTCCAGGTCGCCGTAGGACTGGTCGGCGATGCTCCGCAGGCACTCGCGCAGATGGCCCTGGAGGTCGCGGCCGGACACGATCACGCTGAGCTTGGGCATGAGTCAGGGCGCTCCTTCGTCGGCCTGGCAATGCTTTTAGTCTATAAGGCGCCTTTGGTGAGTTGTTGGAGGAATGTCCGTATCGGGTCAGTCGCGGGCGGCCTCGGGGTGCAGGCGGACCCAGCCTTCCCATGCCGAGGTGATCATGTCGCGCATGCCGTGCTTCGCCTTCCAGCCCAGCTCCGCCGCGATCCGGTCCGCGGCGGCGACCACCATCGCCGGGTCGCCGGGGCGGCGCTCGGTGACCTTGGGTGCGATGCGATGGCCGGTGACGTCGCTGATCAGGTCGATCAGCTCGCGGACCGAGACGCCCTCGCCGCGGCCGATGTTGACCGTCAGATCGTGGCCCGGTGTCGTGGCGAGCTTGCGGGCCGCGGCCACATGGGCGTCGGCGAGGTCGCTCACATGGATGTAGTCGCGGACGCAGGTGCCGTCCGGGGTCGGATAGTCGTCGCCGAAGATCCGGGGGGCGGCGCGCTCGGTGAGCTTCTCGAAGACCATGGGCACGATGTTGAAGGCCCCGGTGTCGGCCAGTTCGGGAGACGCCGCGCCCGCGACGTTGAAGTACCGCAGTGAGGCGGTGGCCAGGCCGTGCGCCCGGCCGGCCGCGCGCACCAGCCACTCGCCCGCGAGCTTGGTCTCGCCGTACGGGCTCATCGGGACGGTCGGGGTGTCCTCGGTGACCAGGCCCGACGGGGTGTCCGGCATGCCGTAGACCGCGGCCGACGAGGAGAAGACGAAGGACGGCACCCCGCCGGCCACCACGGCGGCGAGCAGGGTTCTGAGGCCCTCGACGTTCTCGTGGTAGTAGCGCAGCGGCAGTTCGACGGACTCGCCGACCTGCTTCTTCGCCGCGAGGTGGATCACGCCGGTGATCTGGTGTTCGCCGATCACGCGGTCGAGGCGCTCCCGGTCCAGGACCGAGCCCCGGACGAGCGGCACATCGTCGGGGACGCGCTCGGCGACGCCGCTGGACACGTCGTCGTAGACGACCGTTCGCTCGCCGGCCTCGGTCATGGCGCGGACGACGTGCGCACCGATGTAGCCGGCGCCGCCGGTGATCAGCCAGGTCATGGTCACCCTGTTCCGTCTGTTCGTCGTGCTGTTCGCTGTGCTGCTCGTCGTGGTGTCTTGTGCCGTGCAACGTGTGGTGCGGTCGAAGGGTTCCAGGTCAGCCGGCGGTGCCCAGCAGTCTCCGCGTCCTGCGCCGCAGTACGCCCACGACGCCTCGCGCACCGGGCGCGAGCCGCACCGCGAGATTCCCCGAGTGGGTCGCGTACGGGTGGACGAGCAGGGCGCCGTGCCGAAGGCTCGGCAGCGCGCGGCGGCGCAGCAGGCCGGGCCCCGGAACCGCGCGCGCCGTGCTGTCGCGCACCGAGCCGTCCGCGAACCGCGTCCACAGGCGCAGGTCCCAGGCGCCGGATGCCAGGGCGCCCAGGTCGAGCGTCAGTTGGGCGGTCCAGGCGGCGTCCGGGCCGCTCGGCGCGCTGGTGGACCAGGTCGCGGTGTGCCGCAGCGGCGGGTGCCCGCCGTCGCGGGCCCGGAGCTCGATGTCGACCGTGGCGGGTCCCGCCGCCGCCACCCGTCCGTACAACTCGTGCAGGCGCAGCGTCAGTACGGATCTGCGCGCGCGTGGCCGCAGTTCCGCGTCGACCGCGAGCGGCAGCCGCCGCATCGGGTGCACCAGCAGATGCTCCAGGGTGACGCTGGGGAGCGCGTCGGACCAGATCGGGGTGGCGTCGGCGGCCCGCGCGTACGGGGGCGTCAGCCGGGCCGGGCGGGCGGCGAGCTGCCGCAGCCGGTCCAGGTCGACCGGCTCCGGCGAGGCGAGCAGCACCCGGCCGACGGTCCGGCCGGGCGCCGGGGCCGACTCCAGGTCGGCCTCGTCGAAGGTCCGCAGGTACGCGCGCGTGAGGCGCCACCACTCGCGCTGGTACGCGGGGTCGCGGGTGGGCAGCTCGCGTACGTACATCCGCACGCAGTGCTCCAGGAACTTGACCTGGGCCGCACGGGCGAGCCGCTTCTCGCCGGCGCCCCGGAGGATCTCCGCGGCCTGGCGGTGGGCGTCCAGCCGGGCGCGCCAGTTGGCGATGCCCGCGCGGTCGAGGGAGAGGGACGGCCGGGCGGCCGCGCGGCGAACCTGCCAGACGTAGACCGGGGCCGTGACCAGGGCGACGCGCGGGGCGGCGGCGAGTACGCGCGCGGTGAAGACGAAGTCCTCGTAGACGACCGGGCCGTCCGGGAAGCGAAGGGAGTGGGAGCGCAGGAAGTCAGTCCGGTAGAGCTTGTTGACGCAGAGCGTGTCGTAGACGAGCCCCGGCCGGTCGGCGGGCCGCTCCACGACCGTGGGCGTGTCGTACAGCTCCGGCTGCCAGGGCACTTCGCGCCCGGACGGGAGCTCGCGGCGTACGCACAGCCCGGACGTGACCTCGGCGCCGTGCTCGGCGGTGGCGGTGAGCAGCGCGTCGACCGAGCCGGGCGGCAGCACGTCGTCGCTGTCCAGGAACATCAGATACGGCGCCGAGCAGGCGTCGACGCCGTCGTTGCGCGGGGTGCCGCAGCCGCCGCTGTTCACCGTCCGGGAGACGACCCGCAGCCGCGGGTGCACGGCGGCGAGCTGCCGCAGCAGCTCGGGGCTGCCGTCCGTCGAGCAGTCGTCGACGGCGATCACCTCGCTCACGGCCGGGCCCTGAGCGAGCGCCGAGTGCACCGCGTCGGCCACATGGGCCGCGTCGTTGTAGCCGATCACGACGACGCACACCCGTGGCCGCTCAGACGGAACACTCTTCATAAATCGGATATTAGCTGTTAAGGCTGGTTATCTTTGGTAATGCCCTACTTCACCGCGCCCGCCATCACTCCCGAGACGAACTGCCGCTGGAAGGCGAAGAACACGATCAGGGGGACCACCATGGAGACGAACGCGCCGGGCCCCAGGATGTCGATGTTGTTGCCGAACTGCCGTACCTGGGTCTGCAGGGCGACCGTGATCGGCTGGTTCTCGGGTTTGGCGAAGACCAGCGCGACCAGCATGTCGTTCCACACCCACAGGAACTGGAAGATGCCGAGCGCGGCGATCGCGGGGCCGCCGAGCGGCAGCACGACCCGCGCGAACAGTCGCAGCTCACCGGCGCCGTCCAGGCGCGCGGCCTCCAGCAGCTCGCGCGGGATCTCCGCGAAGAAGTTGCGCAGCAGGAAGATCGCGAAGGGCAGTCCGAACGCCGCATGGAACAGCACCACGCCCGGCACCGAGCCGAACAGGCCGATGTCGCCGAACAGCCCGGCGATCGGCACCAGCGCCACCTGGACCGGCACCACGAGCAGCCCGACGACGGCCAGGAACCACCAGTCCCGGCCCGGAAACTCCATCCAGGCGAAGGCGTAGCCCGCGAGCGCGCCGAGCAGCACCACCAGGGCCGTGGCCGGAACGGTGATCAGCACCGTGTTCAGCAGGGAGTCCGTGACGGCCTCGTTCTCCAGCAGGCGCTGGTAGCTGTCGGCGGTGAGCTGTGAGGGCTCCGTGAAGACCTTCCACCAGCCGCTCGCGGCGATGTCCTCGGGGGCGCGCAGCGAGGACAGCAGCAGGCCGAAGGTCGGCAGCAGCCAGAACAGGCCCACCAGGATCAGGAAGAGCCGCACCACGCCGCCGCCGGTGCGGGCGGCGAGCCGGGCGGCGAGTGACGGCTTCATCGCTTGGCCTCCCGCCGCAGCCGACGCATATTGAAGATCATGACCGGGACGACCAGGAGCAGCAGGATGATCGCGATGGCGCTCGCGACGTCGGGCCGCCCCTTGGCGAAGGCCTGGTCGTAGAGCTCCAGCGCCAGGACGTTCGCGTCGTCGCGCGAGGAGCCGGGCGCGATGATGAAGACCAGGTCGAAGATCTTCATCACGTTGATCATCAGAGTGACCAGGACGACGGCGAGTACGGGGGTGAGCACCGGCACCGTGATCCGGCGGAAGACCTGCCACTCGCCCGCGCCGTCCACCCGTGCCGCCTCCAGGAGTTCGCGTGGCACGCTCGCCAGGCCAGCGGCGATCAGGACCATCGCGAAGCCGGACCAGATCCACAGGTAGCTGCCGATGATCGCCGGGGTGACCAGCGTCGGACCGAGCCAGCTGGCGCCGTTGTAGGGCTCGCGGAAGTTGCTCTCGGGCAGCCGGAGCCGTGCGCCGTCGGCCGCGCTGGAGAGCGTGAACGTGCCGTCGGATCCGGCGTGTGCGGAGTCCACCACCCTGCCGCCCTTGACCGCCTCGATCCGCATGCCCGGATAGCCGAGCTCGTCCGCGTCGATGCCGTTCAGCGTTCCGACGCCCTTGCCTCGGGTGAAGTCCTGCCAGGTGGTGCCGGTGACCTTCTCGGTGCCGGTGCCGGTGCCGGTGCCGGTAGAGGCGTCAGTGCCGGTGGAGGCGTCGGCGGGCGCGGCCTTCCGCGCGCCCGCGGGCATCTTGTCCGGCGCGACCCCGACCAGCGGCAGCAGCACCGGCTCGCCCGCCCGTACGGGCTCGCGGGTGACGAAGCCGCCGCCGTCCTCGGCGACGAGCGGTGACTTACGCCCCGGATGGGCCTTGGGGAACGCGGACGCGTCGGCGAACGTGTCATGGACGCCCACCAGCACCGCGTTGGCAACCCCGCGCTCCGGGTCCTGCTCGTACACCAGCCGGAAGATGATCCCCGACGCGAGCATCGAGATCGCCATCGGCATGAAGACGACCAGCTTGAACGCCGTACCCCAGCGGACCCGTTCGGTGAGCACGGCGAAGACCAGGCCGAGCGTGGTGGCGATGACCGGAGCCGCCACCGCCCAGATCACGGTGTTCTTCAGCGCGGTCCTGGTGGAGTCCTCGCGGAACACCTCCTGGTAGCTGTCCAGGCCGGTGAAGCTGTCGCCCGCCTGGTCGAAGAGGCTGCGGACCAGCGAGTATCCGATCGGGTAGAGCACGAGCGCGCCCAGCAGCACCAGCGCGGGCAGCAGAAAGAGCGCCACCACCACTTTGCGGGTACCTGTCACACGGCTGCGGCTGCGGCTGCGGCTGTGGCTGTGGCTGCGGTGACGAGGGTCCGGGGGCGCGGGCGGGACCGCGTCCCCGGACGGGGCGGCCGATGTCATCGCGGCGTCAGTTCCGGTACGCCTTGGCGGCGTCCGACTCCAGCTGGCGCTGGGCGCCCGCGACGTCCTCCGGGTTCTTCAGGAAGTCCTGGAGGGCCTTCCACATGCCCTTGCCGGGCGTGCCGCCGAACGCCTGGGGCATCTGGTCCGACATGTCGAAGCGGAAGTCGTCGCCCGACGCCACCAGGGCCTCGCCGATGCCGCGCAGCACGTCGTTCGGGTACGCGGCCGGGTCCATCTCCTTGTTGGGCGAGACGAAGCCGCCCTGCTTCGCCCAGATCTCGGCCGCGTCGGTCGAGGCCAGGAACGTCAGCAGCGCCTGGGCGCCCGGCGAGTCCGTCAGCGCCACCGCGGCGTCGCCGCCGGTCACCACCGGCGCGTCGGCGCCGACCGCGGGGAACGGGAAGACCTTGGCGTCCGTGCCGATCTCGGCGTCGGTCTGGCCGATGTTGACGGCCACGAAGTCGCCCTCGAAGACCATCGCGGCCTTGGGCTGGTCGCCGCCGGTGAAGGTCTGGGTGACCGACGCCGGGAACTCGGTCTGCAGAGCGCCGTCCTGGCCGCCGGCCAGATAGTCCTTGTTGCCGAAGAGCTCGGCGAGCGTGGTCAGCGCCTCCTTCACGGAGGGGTCCGTCCACTTGATCTCGTGCCGGGCCAGCTGGTCGTACTTCCGCGGGCCCGCCTGGGAGAGGTAGACGTTCTCGAACCAGTCGGTGAGGGTCCAGCCGTCGGCGCCCGCGACCGAGAAGGGGGTGACCCCGGAGTCGTAGATCGTCTGGGCCTGGGTCATCAGCGCGTCCCAGGTCTTCGGCTCGGTGGCCCCGGCGTTCTCGAAGGCCGTGTTGTTGTACCAGACCAGGGACTTGTTGGCGGCCTTGAAGTACACGCCGTACTGCTCGCCGTCGACCGCGCCGATGTCCTTCCAGCCCTGTGCGTAGTTCTCGTCCAGCTGGGACCGCGCTTCGGCGCCGACCGGCTTGGCCCACTTCTTCTCGACGGCCTGGGCGATCGCGCCCGGCTGTGGAAGCATCGCCACGTCGGGCGGGTCGCCGCCGGTGATCTTCGAGCCGAGGAAGTTGATGATCGGGTCCTGGGCCGGAACGAAGGTGACCGTCGCGCCGGTGCGCTTCTCGAACTCCGAGAGCACCTTCTTGAAGTTCTCTTGCTCGGGGCCTGACCAGACCGCGGCGACCTCGATCTTCTGGCCCTTCAGTTGGGGGAGCTGGACGGAGGCTCCGGCGTTCTTGTCCTTGTCGCCGCCGTTGCCGCCGTTGCCGCCGTTGCCGCCCGTGCCGCCCGGATCGTCGCCGCCGTCGCCGCACGCGGTGAGCGCGAGTGCGCCGACGGCCACGAGTGACACAACGAGCTTGCCTGTACGAAGAGTTGTGCGCATCACTGCCCCGTTCTCTCCCCTGAGCCCTGTCCCGTGCGCACTGGTCTACGCCCGAGCGGGAAGGGCCGCAATAGCGCCTATGGGAAAGAGCGCCTACGGGAGAGAGCGGGCCGCCCGCTCCAGAGCGCTGCCCAACAGGGCCAGATCGGTGGGGCCGTTGCCCAGTTCGCGGACCGGGCGGCGGGCGGGCGGATCGCCCATCCGCTCCCACTCCAGCGGTACGGCGGTCGGGCGCAGCGTCGAGGTGCGTGGGATGCGGCCGGTGACACGGCCCGCCTGGAACGGGGTGGTGCGGCCGTCCGCCGTCGCGTACAGGCGGCCGCGACCCGGAGCCGGGTCCTCGGGGGCCGCCGACGGCGCGTCCAGGGTGACGCGCAGGGCGGCCTCCCTGGCGAAGCCCGTGGCGGCGATGCGGTCCGGGTGCGCGGTGGCCGCCACCAGGTGCACGCCGAGCCGCTCGGCGCCCTGTACGACGGCCTCCAGGGCGCGGACCACGGACCCGGCGGCCGGGCGGCCGGTGGAGCCGAGCGCGGGCGCGACGAGGGCGTCGATGTCGTCGACCAGGACGACCAGGCGGGGGAGCGGCGGCGGCCCGGCGGTCTCGCCTCGCGCGCCCCTGGCGCCGGGGCGCAGCTTGAGGGTCGCGCTGCCGGGCGAGTCCAGGTCTCCGGCGGCCGAGACGCCTGGCGGGGCGGCGGCCGCGGTGCCCGGCGGGGTGGTGGCGCTGGCGGCGGTCGTGGCGCCGGGGGGCGTGGCGCCGGGCCGGGCGGCGGCGCTGGCCGGGGGCGTCGCGCTGGCGGTGGCGGCGCTGGTGGCGGCTGAGGCGGTGGTGCGGGCCGGGCGCGGGGCGGCGCGGCGGTCCGTGCCGTCGCCGACCGCCCCGGAGCGCTGGGCGACCATGCGGGCCGCCACGGTCCGCTGGGTATGCCACTCGGCGAAGCCGAGTCCGGCGAGCAGTTCGGCGCGTCGTTTCAGCTCGGAGGTCAGCGCCTGGGCGAACTCCCGCATCCGTACCGGGTCGTCGGCCGTCAGGTGTGTGGTGACATGCGGCAGGTCCGTGCAGGCCCGCAGCCCGTCCCCGCGCCCGGAGCCCGCCCCGTCGACCAGGACGAGGGCCAGCCGGTCCGGCCGGTCGCCGGACGCCAGCGCGGCGGCGGCCGAGCGCAGCAGCTCCGTACGGCCGCTGCCCGCCGGGCCGTCGATCAGCAGATGGGGGCCCATGGTCACCAGGTCGGCGCAGACCGGGCCGCGTGGACCCGCGCCCAGCACGGCCTGGGCACGGCCGCCCGTCGCCTGCGGGTCGTCCGCGGCCGCCGCCCAACGGGCCATCAGGGACGCCGGGGTGGCTCTGGCGAGGCCCAACTCGTCCAGCAGCCGGGCGGCTCGCGGCAGCGGGACGGACACCTGGCTGCGCGGGTCGCCGGGCTCCGCCGTACGCAGCGGGGCCAGGGCGCGCGCGAACCGCTCGGCCCAGGCCACGGACACCGCGTCCACCGAGGCGACCGTGCCGTGTCCGACGGGCCGCCCCCGCGAGGTGCGCAGCAGGCGCAGGGTCGTCGCCACGTCACCGCACAGCAGGGCCACGGCGCCGCACGCGCGGAAGGCGGGCGACGCGGCGCAGGCCGCCTCGTAGGTGGCGGTGACCGGGGACGCGGGTGAGGCCGCGGCGGTCTCGGCGAGGCAGACGACGTGGATCCCCGCGCCCGCGCCCTCGGCGGCGAGTCGCGCGACGGCCTCCCGCAGGCCCGCGGAACCCGGATCACCGTCCACGATCAGCACCGCGTACGGGCCTGCGTACGCCGGGGTGCCGGTGCCGGTGCCGGCACCGGTGCCCGTGCCGGCGGTGACGGTGACGGTGGCGGGGCTCGCGCTCGTACGCGTGCCCGTACGTGTCGTGTCGCCGTCGCCGTGCTGGTCGCCGGGGCCGTCCTGGAGGTGTTCGTCGAGGCGACGGAGCAGCTCATCGGTGCGCGCGGCGGCCTGTTCGCGGTCGTAGGCGAGCAGCAGCCTGCAGTCCTGGCCGTGCCCCGGACGGAGATGCGGCAGCCAGCCGAGCCAGGACCAGTCGGCGGTGCGCTCGTCGAGACCACGGCCGCGGTCCGTGCTGAGCAGCACGATCTCCAGGTCCGTCGGGGCGTGCAGCGCGGCGAGCTGGGCGACGGCCGAGCGGGCCAGACCGGCCAGGCGGGTACGCGGCCCCGCGAGCCCCAGGGAACCCGCCTCCCGCAGCCCGACCGTCACGGGGACGACGGGCAGCGGTCCCGCGCCGTCCGGGGCGGCTCGCTCCGTGGTGCCCAGGCGTACGGCCAGCGCCTCCGGGTGCGCCCGGTCGCGCTCCCAGAGCCGGGGTCCGGGGCCGAGCGCGGTCAGCAGCAGGGCCGAGGGGTCGGGCCAGGGGTCCGGCGCTGCGGCCTCGGCGGCGGCCGCCCGTGCCAGGGGCTCGGCCGGGGCCGACGGCGCCTCGTCGCGCGCCCCGGTCAGCCGCCTGGCCCAGGCGCCGAGCCCGCCGCGCCTGCGGACCTGCCGGGGAACGGTCGTACCCCGCGCGGGCGTCCCGACCCGGCCGGACCCCCCAGGCCCGTCGTGCTGGTGGCCGTCCGTTTCGCCGCCGGAACCGTCCGTGGAGGCATGCGCGGGGGCGTGCGCCTCGGGCGCGCCGCGCCCCAGGCGGTCGGTGCGCCCAAGGCCGTCTGCACCCCCTGCGCTCCCTGTGTCCCCTGCGTCCCCTGCGCCCCCTGTGTCGCCAGGGAGGTCGGTAGCAGGGAGGTCGGCAGTACGGGCCTGAGCGTCGGGCCGACCGCGCGCGGCCCCGCTGGCGGCCTGGGCGCCGCCGTGCTCCCAGCCGCCCGCGTCGGACAGGTCACCGCGGCTGTGGACGGCCTCGTCGGACCGCACCGCCCAGTCCGCCGAGCCGTACCCGTGCCGGGTGTCCCCGGCCGCACGGGTGGCGGCCGGGGTGTCTCCCCGCGCCGGGAGCGAGGCCGACGCGGGGGTCACGCGGAGATGGCCCTCACCGTCCACCGACGTCGGCAGGGCGCCCTCCGCGTCGGCGGCCGTCAGGCGCAGCGTGGACTCGCCGATCCGCAGCAGCGCCCCCGGCGAGAACCGCACCGGCCTGCTGCCGACCGGCCTGCCGTCGACCGTGGTGCCGTTCGTGGAGTCCAGGTCGGCGACGCTGACCCGGCCGTCGTCGCCGACCGCCACCGCGCAGTGCAGCCGCGAGACGTCGGGGTCGTCCAGCGGTACGTCGGCGTCGGCGGAGCGGCCGATCGTGACCCGGCCGCCGTGCAGCAGATGGACCCCGCCCGCGTCAGGACCCGCGACGACATGGAGCCGGGCGGCCGCACCGTCGGACGGGGCGGCGGGCTCCGCGGGGGAGTGCAGCGCGAGCACGGCGCCGTCGGTCAGCGGGGGCTCGCCCAGCACACAGCGCTGCGGGTCGAGCCGCTCCGAACCGGCGTAGAGCTGCGCCGCCCCGTCCGTGCCGCCGACCGCCTTGGCCAGGCCGGAGGCCACCGCGGCGAGCGCGGTCCCGGCCGGTGCGGTGACCAGCACGTCGCAGGCGCGCACATCGAAGGCGCGGGCGGTGCGGCCGCTCTGCGGCCCGAGGACGGTCAGCCGGATCTGCATCGCCGTCAGCGGTCCCTTCTGCGCGGGTGCCCGGCAGGGAGACCGCCCATGTCACGCATCCCCCCACCGCACACGGCATGGCTCCGTGCTGTGGTGCATCCTCGCATCCACCACTGACAACACGCCCAGCGACTGCTGTCTTTGCGCCCGACCGGGGCCGGTCTCGCGGCCGCGGCCGCACCCCGCGCCGCTCCGGCAACCATCTGCCCCGGTCGTGCGTCTTCCCATCGAACGCCGGTCCGGTGTGACCGGTCGCGGCCGACCGGGGTGTCAGAAGCCCCCATTACAGTGGACCGTGAGACCACGGGATCAGCAGACCGATCAGGGAGCACATGACGTGCGGCCGGTAGGCAGCAAGTACCTCCTAGAGGAGCCGCTCGGGCGCGGCGCCACGGGCACCGTCTGGCGTGCCCGCCAGCGGGAGGCCGCGGGCGCCGAGGCGGCCGTCGCGGGCCAGCCCGGCGAGACGGTCGCGATCAAGGTGCTCAAGGAGGAGCTGGCGAACGACGCGGACGTCGTGATGCGCTTCCTGCGGGAGCGCTCCGTTCTGCTCCGTCTGACCCACCCGAACATCGTGCGCACTCGCGACCTGGTCGTCGAGGGCGACCTCCTCGCCCTGGTGATGGACCTGGTCGAGGGCCCCGACCTGCACTACTACCTCCGCGACAACGGCCCGATGACCCCGGTCGCGGCGTCCCTGCTCACCGCCCAGATCGCCGACGCGCTCGCCGCCAGCCACGCCGACGGCGTGGTCCACCGCGACCTCAAGCCCGCCAACGTCCTGCTCCAGGACGACGGCGAGCAGATGCACCCGATGCTCACCGACTTCGGCATCGCGCGCCTCGCCGACTCGCCCGGCCTGACCCGCACCCACGAGTTCGTCGGCACGCCCGCGTACGTCGCGCCGGAGTCGGCCGAAGGCCGCCCGCAGACCTCCGCGGTCGACGTCTACGGCGCGGGCATCCTGCTGTACGAGCTGGTCACCGGCCGTCCGCCGTTCTCCGGCGGCACCGCGCTCGAGGTGCTGCACCGCCACCTCAGCGAGGACGTGCGGTGCCCCGCGGGCGTGCCGGAGCCGCTGTGGACGGTCATCGAACGCTGTCTGCGCAAGAAGCCGGAGGAACGGCCGAGCGCCCAGAACCTGGCGCGCGGGTTGCGGGTCGTCGCCGAGGGCGTCAGCGCGGGAGCCAGCCCCGCGCAGTACGCGGCCGCCGCGGGCGTCGGCGCCCTGCTCGCGCCCGACCCGGCGCCCGCCGCGGTCCAGGACCCGCCGGGCGCAGCCGACCCCACCCAAGTCCTGCCGCACACCGGGGGCGACGCGGACCCCACCTCCGTACTGCCGCACGGCAGTGCCGCGGCCGACCCGACCGCGGTGCTGCCGCCGGTGCCGCAGGACCCCGAAGGAGCGCCGCAGTCGGACGACCCGCACCCCTGGCAGAGCCAGATGCGGGCGGCCCGCGACCGCGGTGAGCAGACCCAGATCCAGTACCTGGACCCGGAGCAGGACCCCCTGCGCCGCCGCCCACAGCGCCAGGTCTCCCGCAACCAGCCACCGCAGCACCAACAGCCCCAGCACCAGCCCCAGCCGCAGCACCAGCAGCCGCAACGCCAACAACCGCAGCCCCAGTACCAGCGGCCGCAGCGCCAGCAGTACCCACCGCAGCACCAGCAGCCTCAGCCGTACCCCCCACAGCAACAGCACTCCCAGCGGTACGCCCCCGCGCCGCAACCCCAGCCCCAGCCCCAGCACTACGCGCCCCCGCAGCAGCCCGCGCCCCAGCAGCCCCGGCAGCCCCGTGAGCCGCGCCGCCGCAGCGCCAACCCCATGCGCATCCCCGGCCTGGGCTGCCTCAAGGGCTGTCTCTTCATGGTCGTCATGCTGTTCGTGGTCGGCTGGCTGGTCTGGGAGTTCACCCCGCTGCAGGGCTGGATCGGCGAGGGCAAGAGCTACTGGCAGCAGCTCTCGGACTGGACCTCCAGCGTCTACGACTGGGTCACGGCCATCAGCGGCTAAACGCCGACGAAGAGTCACGACCTAGGGGATTTGTCGACATCCACAGGGTGATTTCTCCCGCTGAAGCGGAGGTTGACCGTCAAGCCGCGTAGCTTTGTCGGCAACACGCGTCAGTAGGAGCAGTCTTGGCACGGAAAATCGGCAGCCGGTACACCGCCCACCAGATCCTGGGGCGCGGCTCGGCGGGCACGGTGTGGCTGGGCGAGGGGCCCGAGGGCCCCGTCGCGATCAAGCTCCTGCGCGAGGACCTCGCGTCCGACCAGGAACTCGTCGGGCGCTTCGTCCAGGAGCGCACCGCACTGCTGAGCCTCGACCACCCGCGCGTGGTCGGCGTGGTCGACCTGGTCGTCGACGGCACCGACCTCGCGCTGGTCATGGAGCTGGTACGCGGCACCGACCTGCGCACCCGGCTGGAGCGGGAGCGCCGACTCGCCCCGGAGGCCGCGGTCGCCATCGCCGCGGACATCGCGGACGGCCTCGCCGCCGCGCACGCGGCCGGGATCGTGCACCGGGACGTGAAGCCGGAGAACGTCCTGCTGGACATGGCGGGCCCGCTCGGACCCGGCGGCGCCCACCCCGCGCTGCTCACCGACTTCGGCGTCGCCAAACTCGTCGACTCGCCGCGCCGCACGCGCGCGACGAAGGTCATCGGCACACCGGACTACCTCGCACCGGAGATCATCGAAGGGCTGCCGCCGCGGGCCGCCGTCGACATCTACGCGCTGGCGACCGTCCTGTACGAGCTGCTGGCCGGGTTCACGCCGTTCGGCGGCGGTCATCCCGGCGCGGTGCTGCGCCGCCACGTCACGGAGGCGGTGGTGCCGCTGCCCGGCATCCCCGACGAACTGTGGCAGCTGATCGTGCAGTGCCTGGCCAAGGCCCCGGCGTCCCGGCTGCGGGCGTCCGAGCTGGCCGCGCGGCTGCGGGACCAGCTGCCGCTGGTGGCGGGCATGGGGCCGCTCGACGTCGACTCGCCCGACGCGGAGGACGGCGACCCGGAGTCCCCGTCGCGTGACCCGTACGACGCGGGCGCGTACGAGGGCGGCGGCCAGAGCGAGCCGTCCGCCGCGCCACGGCCGAGCGCACCGCGGCGGGGCGCCGTGCCGCTGGTGCCGGGAGCCGCCCCGGACTCCAACCGGGACACCCATACGAGCATGCGGGTACCGGAGCCGGACGAGCTCGCCGGAGGCGCACGGGGCACCGCACGGGCGCCGCGGGCCACCGGAGAGCCTCGCCCCGGCTCCGCCCGGCACCGCGCCGCCACCG
>NZ_JBTVYK010000059.1:0-45102 GCF_054788135.1 Streptomyces sp. O3 | reverse complement strand
GAGCGGGACCTTCGGCGCTGACGCGCCGAAGAATGACGCCCTCCGCTGACGCTCCGGGCAGGCTCCGCTGACGCTCCGCCGGGTGACGGAGTGTCACTGCCCGCCGCTGCGGGCGCGGTTGCCGGCCGCGGGCGGCCGGCAGTCCCTCCGCTGCGCTGCGGGCCTGGAACGGGTCCGCAGCGCTCCCCCGTTCTTGGGTGATCTGTGTAATTCGTGTGCTGCTTGTGAGGTGTGAGGGTCCGTCTGCTGACGCTTCCGAACCAAGCCCGCTACGCGGGCGGCTGGCTACGAGAGGTGTGCCGGGGGGGTGCGTCAAGTCGCCCTGGGGCATGGGTGTCGGCTGCCTCGGGGCGGGGTGTCCGGGTGGCATTGTGTCGGATCTGAAGGGGGTGAGGCAGGCCCTGCATCAGATAATGCATTGCGTAGTGTCTGGGTCCAGTCCGCCCCCACCCGACAGCCGGGCCCTTCGGGCGGTGTCGCGAACCAATGGATCTGCGCAGCGTCCAACGAATCTGCGCAGCACTGCGTGTTCAGGCAACGCCTGGTCTGCGATGCCTGATTGCGGATCAGTAGTCCTACCAGAGCGGGGGCTTGTCGTTGACGTGTCCCGGAAGGTTTTCACCTGCTGAGGGGGTCTTCCGATCTGCACATTGTGCAGATAGACCGGATCGCTCTTGACTGGCTGCCGTGAGCGGTACGAGCGGTACGGAGTCTTCCGGGTGCCTTCAGGTTCGTGTGGAGGATGTCGATGTGCGGTTCACCGGCTCGGATGGCCGACTGGTGCGCTATGGGAGCGCGGCGATGCGGGACCAGCTGATGCTGCTCGATCGGGATCCTCAGGTGGTGGGGCTGGCGTGCTGTCCGCTGGAGTTCGTGTGGCGGGAGAGCGAGCGGACTGTGGCGCATGCTCCCCAGCTGGCTGCACGCGGCGCTGGTGGGCACGTGCTCGTTGATTGTCCGGGTCCGGGTGGACTGTCACGCCGGCTGGCCTGCAAGGCGGATGTGTTGCGGCGGTGCGCGGAGGAGGTGGGATGGCAGTACCGGGTGGCGCCTTCGGCGGATCCGGTGGTGGTGGGCAACGTACGGTGGTTGTCGGGTTACCGTCACCCCCGCTGCGCGGGCGGGGTCCGTCCCGGCGCCCTGGTTGAGGCCTTCGCGTACCCGCGCCCTTTGGCCGAGGGGGCCGCGGTGCTGGGGGATGTGATCCAGACCCTGCCTGCCGTCTATCACGACCTGTGGAGCGGAGGGCTGACTGCTTCGCTGGACCGGCCGCTCACCGCCGGAACGCTGGTCGCCGCGGCCTGCCAGAGAGTGCGGTGAACAGTGCGCCATGTAGTGGAGGTGGGTGACCAAGTCCGTGTCGCTGGAGGTGTGTTCACCCTGGCGGGGCTGGACGGGCCCCGGTGCCGGATCGTGGGTGAGGACGGGGCTGTCCAGGTCCTGCTGCTTACCCAGTTGTACGCCGACAAGTACTTCGAGGTAGTCGACGGCTGCGCTGAACATCGGGCACCTGCATGGGGTTTGCTGGACGGCCTGGATGCGGACGTGCGTGAAAGGGCACTCGCCTGGCAGCGGCACGTCCGTGAGGTCGAGAGCGGTCATCCTGAGCCGGGTAGGGCTGGAGCGCCGCGCAAAGAGTTCGACCCGGCAGCGCGCAGCCTCGCCAAGCGGGAAGCGGCCAAGGCTGCGGAACTCACCGCGCAGGGGCTACCGGTCAGTGTGGCCACCGTCCGGCGGATGCGTGCCCGCTACCACAGGCAGGGCGTGTGGGGTTTGGTCGACGGACGGGCCATCCGGGCGCGGTCGCCGTGGGGGCGTGCCGATGAACGGGTGGTCGCCGCGATCAGGACGGTCCTTGAGGCGCAGCGGGAGCGGTCTACCGGCACGCTGGGCCGGCTGCGTCGGCAGGTGGGCTGGCTGCTGGAGGACACCTACGGACCCGGCGTGGTGGTGGTGCCGCCGGTGACAACGTTCAACCGGCTGGTACGGGCAGTCGCTGACGGCCAGGGGCTGCTGGGCACTGCGGTGCAGCAGCGCTGGCGGGTCTCCCGGCCCGAGCCGCCGTTCACGCCGACCGTTGTGGCGCGGCCCGGTGAGCTGGTCATGATGGACAGCACCCCGCTGGATGTGCTGGCCGTGCTGGAGGACGGGCGCACCGGGCGGCTGGAGCTGACCATGGCCATGGATGTGGCCACCCGCAGCATTACCGCCGCTGTGCTGCGCCCGCGGGGAACGAAGGCGGTGGACGCGGCCATCCTCCTCGCGCATACCGTCGTGCCGGAGCCCCTGCGGCCCGGCTGGCCCGATGTGCTGGCCATGGCCTCCTCCGTGATCCCCTACGAGCGGCTCACCGGCATCGACGCCCGCATGCGGGGTGCCGCGGCCCGGCCGGTGGTCTTTCCGTCTACCGTCGTCGTCGATCAGGGCAAGGTGTTCGTCTCGCAGTGCTTCCTCGCGGCCGCCGAACACCTCGGGATCTCGGTCCAGCCGTGTCCACCCGCCTCCGGCCATGCGAAGGGCCACGTGGAGCGCGGCTTTGAATCCGTCGGGACACTGTTCGCACAGTACGTTGCGGGCTATACCGGCTCCCACGTCGGCGCGCGTGGCCGACGGACCGAGGACGAGGCATGCTGGACGTTGCCCCAACTGCAGGAGTTTCTGGACGAGTGGGTGGTCAGCGGGTGGCAGGAGCGCTGTCATCGGGAGCTGCGCCATCCTCTGATGCCGAGGCTGGCGCTGTCGCCCAACGAGATGTGGGCGGCCCTGATTGGAATCAGCGGGCATGTCCCTGTCCCGTTGAGAGCAGCGGACTACATCGAGCTGCTCCCTTCCCGGCGGTGCGCGATCGGCGCCGAGGGGATCCGGTTCGACTACCGCACGTACGACAGCAAGGTCCTCAACGGCCACCGGCACCGCTCCACCGCGCCAGACGGCAAGTGGGAGGTCCACTACAACCCCTACGAGCCGTACCGCTGCTGGGTGCGCCTGCCTGACGGCTGGGCCGAGGCCGGTTGGATCCACCGCACCCTGGTCAGCCAGCCCTTCACCGACACCGCCTGGCGGCACATCCGCACAGTCGTCGAGCAACGCGCAGGACGGGCCGAGCACGAAGAACACCTCGCCCGCGCACTCGACGCGCTGCTGCGGCGCGCCGCCGGGGCCACGGCATCGGTCGGTGGAGATCCGCAGGTCCCCCAAACGGACGGCGGTCCGGCCGATGCCGGCACCACCCGTCTGCCGGCGGCCGGGCGCAGCGGGCGCGTGCCATATCCGGGGCCGGACAGCGACAGCACAGAGGACGACGACGAGGCGTACGGGCCGGACGACGACAAAGCCGTCAGCCCGTGGCAGGTCTTCAACGCCCAACAGGAGGCGCAGCGGTGGTGACTTTGAGTACTTCCTCAGACCAGCAGGCCGATCCGTTCGCTTCGCCGACCACCTGGCAGGAATGGATGCAGTTCATTGACACCGGACCGGCACGGCTGCCCGGGCCCAGGACCATGGACACTCGACGAACGCCTCGACTACCACTCGCGGTTCGTGATCCTGTCCACCCCTGCCATGGACAAGATCTCCCTCACGTTGCGACGCCTGATGATCCTCAACCGGCGTCACAACGGCACCGCCCGCCGTGGACTGATCGTCTCCGGGCCACCCACCACCGGCAAGACCACCACCCTCCAGCAACTCGGCCGTTCCTTCCACCTCGCCGACCACGCCCACCACCCAGGCCCCGGCCGACGGCTCCCCGTGGTGTTCCTGTCCGTACCGCCCGCCGCCACGCCCAAGATCCTGGTCAGCGAACTGGCCCGGTTCCTCGATCTGCCCATCGCCCCGCGGATGAACCAGGCCCAGATCACCGATGCCGTCTGCGGCGTACTCTTCCTGGGCGGTATGAGTGGATCGCCTCCGGTATCCGAGCGACCTGTCCGACGCCCGATGGGCCCTGGTCGAACCGCTGTTGACGAGCTGGCGGTACGACAAAGCCCGCCGTGGACTGAACATCGGCACGCCGACGCAGCACGGCCTGCGGGACCTGCTCAACGCCGTCCTCTACGTCGCCCGCACAGGCATCCCCTGGCGCTATGAGATGCAGCCTCGCACGCCAGCCTCCGCCAGAAACCAACCCCATCGGCTGCACTCATCTGGCCGACCGAGCCAATCGGCGAGATGGTGTGCCGAGGGACACGACGTGAGGAGGCACGAGCATGCCCCAGCAGCTCCCTGTGGATGCGATCGCCCGGCTGATCACCTACCCGTTCCCCGCGGCGGGCGGAGACGGGACAGGGGCCGGAACCCCGCCCAACGACTTCGGGGCCGGCACCACCTCTGCTCGTACGGCCCGCATCATGCACGCCGCCGCACGCCGGACGCTGGAGATCGTGGCATCCCGCCAGGCGGCCGCGGACGAAACGGGCGACCCCGAGGTCTCCGCCAAGATCCTCACCGTCAATCGAGGCACGCTCCACCGCTTCCGCGACGGCTTCCTCGCGGCCGAGTCCCCGAAGGAGTTCATGCCCGTCTGCGTCTTCCCGTTCGAGGAACCGATGATGATCGGGCCGGACCAGTGGGTGTGCTGGCCGACGGGTGTCACCCCGGAGGGGCTGTGGGGCCCTGGAGAACCCGGCGGCCCCGGCGAGCCGCGCCCGATCACCCCCGAACTCAAGATCGCCATCGGCACCCAGTGCGTGCTGTTGGGCCGGAACATGCCGAACCCGGACCTTGGCGAGAGAGTCATCAAAGACCTCGGCCTTCCCTTGGCCAATGCAGGACTCGACCAACTTGGCCTGACACAGCTTGAGTTCTGAGCAGCACCCACCCACCAGGAGGCCGTAGCGGAGCGCCGCCAAGTCGTCAGCCGCGAACGCCAACCAGGCCAACCCGTCCCCCGAAACGAGCCCCACCCAACCAGATTATGTGCGAAAGGGCACCGTCAGGTGACGGTGCGCAATCGGTGGCTCTTGCATCTCCTTTCATGTCACGCTCCGCACTGGGCGGACAGAGCTGATCGCGGCCGCGGTCCGGGAGGCCTTCGCCCAAGCCAACCCCGAAGCCCCCGACACCGCCGATCCGCTGGCGGACCTCGTCACCGTGCTGTCCAACACGATCCGGCTCCTCACCGGCACCGACCTGGGGCGTGTCATCGCCAGACTGGTCAGCGAACTGCCCCACTCGCCGCGCTGGTGGTCGCTCCCGCCGGTTCCGGTCCGATGCCCAGGCGACCGCGGCCGGGCCGACCCTGAACACAGCGCCGCACGGGCCTGTATCCGCATCCTTGTCCTACCGGTGACCGAGGAGACGGCCACGATCAGCTGGCAGGCAGCGAGCCAGAGCATCGCTGGGCGCAGCGGGCCATCAGTGACGTGGCGGGGATGCTTCTGGGCGGCGGGCGTCTCGATGGGTTCGTCGGGCAGCGGGCGTCCCTGGCCTTTCGGCATGGGGGGACGGGCGGGCGTGTCCTTGCTCGTGATGCGGGCCCAGGTGCCGCACGCACTTCGCGCTGCGGAGGCGTTCGGTCAGGCTGGCGGGCGCCGGGTGCCGCCGCCGCTTCCGTTGAGCGGGATCAGCGTCTCCAGGTGGGCGCCCTTGACCCAGGAGCCGAGCAGGTCGCGGTGCAGGGCCACGATGCCCTGCCGCACTGCCAACCCTAGGGTGGCCTTGGTGAACGCGCGGCAGGTGGTGACGAAGAGGGCGATGTCCGCGCCGTGCTCGAGACGCGCGGTGCCGACGAACTTCTGCATGTCCTGCGAGGACACGCTGCGCTCGGGCGCGTACTTCTTGACCTGGACGACCAGTTTGCGGCCGTCGGCGAGGTAGCCGGTAACGTCGGCTCCCAGGTCGCCGCTCCTGCCGCTGACGACGACGTCTCGGCAGCCGTCGCGGCGGCACAGGTCGGCGACGTACTTCTCGAAGTCCTGCCAGGAGAGCGCGTCGACCTCGGCCATCGACAGTTCCCGCGCCTTCGCCTCCTCCTGCGCCCGCCATCTCCGGTCCCGGTCGGCCGCGATCCGGTGCGCACGCCACAGCCTCCACCCGGCCCCGCCCACCACAGCAATGGCGACCGCTGTCGCCAGGACGGGCCACACCATCGCCCAGTTGCCCGCCACCCATATCGCAGCGGCCAGGGCGGCCGCCGCGCCCCAGCCCGGTAACTGCCTGCGCGTTCGCTTCCTCATGCGTCGTCGTCGCTGTGCTGCCATCGCTCCCCTGCTCCCCACGCTCGTGATCTGCAGTGTGAAAGCCCTGATCGGCCCCGGCAAGGGGGCCTGTCCCGTGCCGGACGCTGGCGTACTCATCCGCGGTCGGTCGGCCGTGGTGCGGGCTTCGGGCGGTTCCGGCCGATTGCCGCAGGTGCGAACCCTGGGACGCCACAGCGGTGGCTGAGTGACTACTTAGGGTCCCGTTGGCTTCGGTCAGGAGGGGCGGTGGCGGAGGAGTTGGACGAGTCCGGCCGGGAGGAACGTGGGCCGGTGGGGTTGTCCGACCTGGTAGGGCACATAGCCCGGTGAGGCGGCGACCTTGACCTCTTCGGCCGCCTCTCTGTTGGTGATCAGGCCGATTCTGGTAAGTGCACGACGGGACAGGCGCGTTCGCTGCCCGTACGCGTGGCGGAGTCGATGCCCGCGCTCCCGCTCGCGCCTCCGGGCGCCGCCGTACTCACGGTGGTGCAGAGCGGGGTCGACGCCAGGGCCGCACCGAGCGCGAGGACCACCCGGCCCAGAGCCTTGGAGGCGGGTCTGTTCATGGTGTCGTCGCCCTTCTCCTTGTGCACCGCGAGGCGGCTGACGAAAGGGTGTGGGGATGAGCCTTGCGCGTCGGCACGCTACTCACGTTCACCGTGACATGCAATATGTGAGTGAAATATTTCATGGTTAGCATCATGAGATCGTTGCAAGCTATTGACAGTACTCCCGGTGAAGTACTCAATAGGCAACACAGTTCAACTTCTTCCAACGTGCGTGGGCCCGTTTTCGCGCCTTACGTGAGGAGCGGTCGAGCTCGGCCGTGGTCGAAACGTGCACCACCCCACCCCGAAAGGAGTCAGTCGCACATGCGTCGATTTGCTTGTGCACTATCCGCCGTGCTGGCGTCAGTCGCCACAGCGGTCGCCCTTCCCCCTACGCCCGCGGCGGCGGAGACGGAGAAGACGGCCGGGCCGTACGTGATCGAAGTCGAGAAGATGGCGCTCACCAACTTCACGACGTCTACCGTCAACCACACCTGGAACGGTAAGCCGGTCGACGACGTCACCTACGCCCAGGGCGTGTCGGGTCAGACCAGCACCGCCAGCACCACCTTCACCGGGGCCGCCGGAACCTACGACCTCATCACGCGCTACAACGGCAAGACCGCGAACGGAGTGACATACGAGCTCTCCGTGAACTCCGCCTCCGTGGACTCGTGGGCCACGTCCCGCCGGTGGGGCAGCGACTACACCGATCCGAAGAACATCGACACCCGTACGTCGAGCAAGGTCACGCTCAAGTCCGGTGACACCGTCACGCTGACGGCTACGTCCGCCGGGGAGGTTCCGCGCGTCGACAGCATCACGGTGCAGGAACACGTGGGGCCGCCGACCAGCACGCTGACCATCAACTCACCGAACGCGACACTGAACGACGGCTTCAACTGGGGCAAGAAGCGGGCCCTGGGGATGACCTTCTACCCAGGGAACCCGATGATGGGACACGAACCCGAGTGGTGGCGTCTCAAGGACTCCGCGCACCCCGCCGTGGAGCCTGGCTACTGGGGTGCCTACACCCACCGGGAGTCCTACTACAACCGGGACATCTCTCACCAGTCGGACGGCGCGCACGTGCTCGGTCTCGACGCCGAGACGTACCACATGATGAAGACGTTCGCCGGGGACGCCGACGATCCGGGGCAGAAGGGCTGGCCGCTGTGGGCGCACAGCTCCCACGGCGCCATGTACTACATCGACGGCACCGGCTTCCGGGAACTGCCGTCGCCGTTCAACCTGATGGCCAAGGCGTACAAGCAGTACCAGTGGACGGGCGACACGGACTGGATCAACGATCCGACCCTGTCCGCGTTCTACGACTCGACCATGGGCGCGTTCCTGGCCGACCACGAGGTGACGTGGAACGACGCGAACCCCTCCAGCGAGCAGCCGGTGGTGAGGAAGCAGCCTGGGGAGTACTCGGCGACGTACTTCGAGTTCGCGAATGAGAACCTTGTCTCCGCGGCTGATTCGCTCGGGTACCAGTACCAGTCGATGCTGGCGTACGCGGAGATCCTGAAGGCGAAGGGCGACAGCGCGGGCAGCGCGAAGTGGGCCAAGCGCGCTCAGCGGGTGCGTGACCACTTCGAGGAGAAGTGGTGGGACGCCGCGAACGGCCGGTACATCCGCGGCAAGGACGCGGGCGGCAAGAACTACAGCAACTGGGGCCACGAGGCCAGCTTCCTGATGATGCTGACAGGCCTGGGCGATCACGGCCCCAGGACCAGCGGCTACCTGGACTTCATCGCCGCCAACGATGACGACCTGAACGTCGAGGCCACCTCCTACCTGCCGGAGATGTACTACCAGTACAACCGGTCCGGGGAGGGCTGGTCGTGGCTCAAGAAGCTCATGACCGACAAGAACGCCTACCCGGAGATCTCGTTCCTGGCGGTCAGCAGCACCGTCGACGGCATGATGGGCGTGCAGCCGGACGCCCCGCACGACAAGGTGGCCACCGTCTCGCGGCTGACGTCCGAGACGCCGTGGGTGGAGATCGACCACCTCAAGGTCGGGGACAACGACCTGAAGCTCAGGCACACCGGAACGACGAAGTCCACGCTGACCAATCACTCCGGCTCCGCCGTCGACTGGGAAGCGCAGTTCTACGGAACTCACGCCACGGTCAACGTGAACGGCACCGAGTACCCGGCGAAGACCAAGGAGCTGTACGGCCAGACGGTGTCCTACGTGACCGTACCGCTGGCCGGCGGCGCGTCCGCGACGGCGACCGTGGAAGGCGGCATCCAGACGGTCGATCTGAGCGATCTCCACTGGGTCAGCGCCAGCAGCGACTTCGGCACCGTCCGAAAGAACAAGAGCGTCGACGGGAACCCCATCAAGCTGAACGGCACCACCTACCCCAAGGGCATCGGTACGCACGCCAACGGCTCCATCACCTACGCCCTGGACGGTGACTACGCGCGGTTCCAGTCGGATGTCGGTGTCGATGACGAGGTCAGCCTGAACTCGACGGTCAGGTTCGAGGTCTGGGGTGACGGCGTCAAGCTGTACGAGAGCCCGGCGACGATGACACCGTCGAGCGCGACTCGGTCCGTCGACGTCAGTGTCGCCGGTGTGAAGTCGTTGGTGCTGAAGGTGACGGACGCGGGTGACGGCATCAACAGCGACCACGCTGACTGGGCCGGCGCCAGACTGGTGCGCTGACAACGGCACCCGAGCCGGTGGGGAGGTCCACGGGGCGGCCTCGCCGGCTTGGGCGTCCGGTCCTCGCGTACGGCCGTCCGGTCTCGCGTACGGCCCCGAGTCCGGCCTTTGGGGAGTCTCGTGAATACGGCAGACCAGGTACCCGCACCGCCTCCGCTGGAACTGCCCGACGGCCGTCCCGCCGCCGCTGCCTGGTCGCTGGATCCGTCGGTCAAGCACCTGAACCACGGGTCGTTCGGGGCGGTTCCGCTCCTGGCCCAGGACGAGCAGAACCGGCTTAGGCGGCGCATGGACGCCTCACCTGTGGAGTGGTTTCCCGCGTTGCCCCGGAGGGTGGCGGCGGCACGAAGCGCCGTTGCCGCCTTCCTGCGGGTGGCGGCGGACGATCTCGTGCTCGTACCCAATGCCAGCGCAGGCGCGAGCGTCGTCTACGCCGGTGTCCCGGAACGGCCCGGTGGTGAAATCGTGGTCACCGATCACGGGTACGGCGCCGTGACCATGGGAGCCGAGCGCCTGGCCCGGCGCTGGGGCGGCCTGGTCCGCACGGCGCATGTGCCGCTCGACGCCGACGCCGACACAGCTGGTGAGCGCGTCATCGGGGCACTGAGCGAGCGGACCGGCCTCATCGTCCTCGATCACATCACCTCGGCGACGGCGCGCTGGATGCCGGTGGCGCGGATCGCCGCCGAGGCCAAGAGGCGCGGGATTCCGGTCCTCGTGGACGGGGCGCATGTGCCCGGACTGGCCGACGATCCCCTCGCCGGGCTGCCGTGCGACTTCTGGGTCGGCAACCTCCACAAGTTCGGCTGCGCCCCACGGGGTGCCGCGGCGCTGGTGGCGCGCACCGGACTGCGCGACCGTCTGTACCCGCTGATCGACTCGTGGGGCGCTTCCGAGCCCTTTCCCGATCGGTTCGACACCCAGGGGACCGTCGACGCGACGAGCTATCTCGCCGCGCCCGCCGCCCTCGGCTTCATCGAGGACACCTGGGGGTGGGAGACGGCCCGCGCCTACCTGCGCGAGCTGGCTGACCACGCGGAGTGGATGATCGCCGCCGCGTTCTCGGACCTGACCGGGCAGGACTGCCGTGTGCACGTGGGCATGCCGGTCAGTGCCATGCGGCTGGTGCGGCTGCCCGCGCCGCTGGCCGCCACCCGCGCTGAGGCCGACGCCCTGCGTGACCGGGTGGTGCGGGAGTTGGGTGTCGCCGCGGCCTTCACCAGTTTCGGCGGCGTCGGCTATCTGCGTCTTTCGACGCATGTGTACAACACGGCCGCTGATTTCGCGTACTTCGCCGAGCGCTGCGTTCCCGTGCTCGGGGCCTGGGCCCGACAGCGTCAAGCCCAGGTGAGTCTCAGCTGAGTGCCACCGTGCGTCTGCCCTGCCCTGCCCTGCCCCTGCAATAACTTCCTGACGGATCAGGCAGTAAATTTTCATTGATGTATTGCAAGTTGGATTGGCTGGTTGTTAGCGTCGCCACTCGTCAGCCGGGCGCTCACCGGCTTGGCCCTTCGATCTGCGAGGCAAGGGGTTGTGTCATGGTCATGAACCGTCGCAATGTTCTGCGGGCCGGGGGCGTACTCGTCGCCGGCGTCGGCCTGGGGGGTGTCACCGCCTGCTCCGGCACGGGCGGCGGGGGCAACGGGGGCGGCTCGGCCGGCGACGGCGAGAAGGGCGACATCACGGTCTGGAGCTGGGCGGGCCCGGCCGCCGAGATGAAGGCGCTCGTACCGGCGTTCAACAAGCGGTATCCGGATATCAAGGTCACCGTCGAGGACATCGGCAACCCGGCCATCTGGGACAAGATCACCACCGGCCTCGCGGCCGGTGGCGCCGGGCTCGCCGACGTACTCCACATCGGCGTCGACTACCTGCCGGGCTACGTGGAGAAGTTCCCCGGCGGCCTCGCCGACCTGAGCGAGCTCGGCGCGGACAAGTACCGGGACGCCTTCGCCAAGGGTCTGTGGCAGACCGTCTCATCCAAGGGCGGCCGGGTGAACGCGCTGCCCTGGGAGGCCAACTCCGCCGGTTTCTACTACCGCAGCGATGTCTTCGAGGACGCGGACGTCGACGTCCACGCGATCGACACCTGGGATGACGCCATCGAGGCCGGTAAGAAGGTCAAGGCCAAGACCGGGAAGTATCTGCTCGGTATCGACAAGCCCGCCTCCCAGGCTGACTCCGCGAACTTCTTCCAGATGCTGCTGCAGCTGCAGGGCGCTTTCTACTTCAATCTGGATGGCGCGATCATGCTCGACTCGCCCGAGGCCGTCACGGCGATGACGCTCATCAAGCGGATGAACGACGCCGGGCTGGTGAGCGACATATCCGGCGGCTGGAACGCGCTGATCAGCTCCATCAAGAAGGGCACCGCGGCGGTGCTGCCCTGGCCCACCTGGTTCGGCGGCATCATCGAGGAAACCGTCCCCGACGAGGCCGGGAAGTGGGGGGTGCGGCTGCCTCCGGCCGTCCGCCGCGGCGGCATGACCAGCGCCACCGTCAACTCGACCCACCTGGCCGTCTCGGGCGCCAGCAAGCAGCAGGCCGCCGCCTGGAACTTCGCCGAGTTCATCCTCACCCGCCCGGAAAACCAGGTGAAGATCTACCAGGAGAAGGGCATCGCCCCCGCCCTGATGAAGGCCTACGACGACCCCGTCTTCCACACCGAGTCAACGTTCTTCAGCGGCCAGAAGAAGGGCGAGATCTTCCTCGACGCGCTGAAGGCGGACTCACCGGCGTTCAACTACACCGCCGACTACGCCCGCGCGCTCAAGGCCACCACCGACGCCCAGACCAAGGTGCTCCTGGGCGGCGCCGACCCGGCCAAGGCACTGCGCGAGGCCGCCGACCAGCTCGCCCGGCAGACCGGCCGCGAGAAGGCCTGATGACCGCCCTTCTCTCACCGGCCCGCACGACATCGCACAGGAGTGCGCCGAAGGCGACCCGCCCGCCGCGGTTCACCGCCCGGCGCCTGGCCCCGTACGTGTTCGTCCTGCCGGCGTTGCTGCTCTTCGCCGCGTTCAAGGTCTACCCGATCGGCTGGTCCTTCGTCCTCAGCCTTCACCAGACGGTCGAGGGCGTCGACACGTTCGTCGGCGCCGACAACTACACCCGGCTGCTCGACGACCCGTTGTTCTGGACCGCCCTTAAGAACACCGCGGTGATCCTGGCCGTCCAGGTGCCGGTGATGCTGGCTCTGGCCACCGGTCTGGCCGTCGCCTTCAACTCAGCGCTGCTGCGCGGCCGCTCGGTGTTCCGCCTCGGGTTCTTCCTGCCGATGAGCACCGGCCTGGTGGCGTACGGACTCGTCTTCTCGGTCCTGCTCAACGAGAAGTACGGACTGGTGAACTGGCTGCTGTCACTGGTGGGGATCGGCGAAGTGCCCTGGCTCGTCGACCCGCTGTGGGCGAAGATCTCCCTGGGCCTGGCCCTCACCTGGCACTACACCGGCTACAACGCGGTGATCCTGCTCGCACGCCTGCAGTCGATCCCCACGGAGCTGTACGACGCGGCCTCGGTCGACGGCGCCGGCCCGTGGAAGTCCTTCCTGCATGTGACGCTTCCGGGACTGCGGCCGGCGCTCCTGCTCACCACGGTGCTGTCCACCATCGGCACCCTGCAGATCTTCGACGAGCCCTACATTCTCACCCGCGGCGGCCCGGACAACGCCACCCTCACCATCGGCGTGTACCTGTACCAGAACGCCTTCGTGTACTTCGACTTCGGCTACGCCTCGGCCATCGCCTACGCCCTCGCCGTACTGATCGGAATCCTCGGGCTGATCCAGTTCCGCGTCCTGGGAGAGCGGACATGACCACTGACACGACCGGAACCGGCCACGCCACCGGCCCCGCCACGGGCCGCGGCACGCGCCTCTCGCGCAGCCGTGGCAGCGGCATCCTGCTGACCTCAGGGCTGGGCATCGCACTCGCCGCCGTCCTCCTCCCCCTGTACTGGCTGGTCATCGCCAGCACCCACAGCTCCCTGGAGATCTTCGGCTCCCCGCCCCCGCTGCTCCCCGGCGGGCACCTCGCGCAGAATCTCTCCAGCCTGCAAGAGACCGCGTCCTTCGGCCGTGTCGTGCTGAACTCGCTGGGCATCGCGGTCATTTACACGCTGTGCGCGGGAGCGGTGTGCACGCTGGCCGGTTACGCCTTCGCCAAGTACCGCTTCACGGGCCGCGATCCGCTGTTCGGTCTGCTGATGCTGGGTCTGGTCATTCCGGCCCAGGTCACCCTGGTGCCGCTGTTCAAGCTGATGGCCGAGCTGGAGTGGCTCAACACCTACCAGGCCGTGATCATGCCCAACCTCGCCCTGCCCTTCGGGATCTTCCTGATGCGGCAGTCCATGGCGGCGCTCCCCGACGAACTGCTCGACTCGGGCCGCATGGACGGCTGCGGAGAGCTCCGGCTCTTCGTCAAGGTCGTGCTGCCCCCCATGAAACCGGCGCTGGCCGCCCTGGGCATCTTCCTCTTCCTCTACCAGTGGAACGACTTCATCTGGCCCCTGATCGTGCTGCGTGACTCAGCGTCGTACACCATCCCGGTGGCACTCGCCTCCCTGCAGGGAGTCGACGACACCGACTACGGAGCCCTCCTCACCGGAACGACCGTCGCCGCGATCCCCATGGCCGTCGTCTTCCTCGCCCTGCAACGCCATTTCGTCTCCGGCCTGCTCGCCGGAGCCGTCAAGGAGTAACGGAGTAACGTGAGCACCCCGACCCACGAGGCCGTCACCACCGCCGAGCTCGCCCCGGCGGCCTACGAACCCCTGCTCGACACCGTCGAGATCGCCGTCCTCGCCCCGGGAACCGAACCGGCCTGGACGCTGTCCGAACTCACCGGCGGCCTGCGGATGCTGCACATCGACGCCGGCGGCGCGGCCGTCAGCGTCCGGCTGTCGCTCCCGCTGGGCGACGCCACCGGCTACTGGCACCCCCAGGCCGGATGGTCGCGCACCCTGGTCGCCGACTGGGCGGGGAGATCCACGGTCAGCCTCGTCGACGGATTCGCCACGGGATGCCTGTACGACCACTCCGGCGCGACCCTGCTCACCTTCGCGGCCACCGACCCGGCGCCGGAGGTCCGGCTTCGCTTCGGGGTGTCCGAGGAGAACGACACCTTCGTCGTCCACATCGAACTGCCCGCCGCCACAGACTCGCACCGCGTGCTGTTCGTGCCGCGCAGCCCGTCGGTCGCCTCGGCGCTGGGCGCCCTGCGCGACTGGTTCGCGGCCCAGACTCAGGCCATGCCCGTTCCGGAATCAGCCCGGCTGCCCGTCTACTCCACCTGGTACGCCTTCAACCAGCAGGTGGACGCCGCCGCCGTCGAGCAGCAGGCCGGCCTCGCCGCCGAGGCGGGCTGCGGAGTGCTCATCCTCGACGACGGCTGGCAGCACCTGGGCAGCGGCCGCGGCTACGGCGGCTGCGGTGACTGGCGGCCCGACCCCGCGAAATTCCCCGACTTCACCGGGCACGTCGACCGCGTGCGCCGCACCGGCCTGCGCTACACAGCCTGGATCGCCCCCCTGCTGCTCGGCCCCAGGGCGGACTGCTACGACCGATGGGCGCCCCGCGCGCCGACCCCGGCGACCGTACCGGGAGCGTACGTCCTCGACCCTCGGTGGCCCGAAGTGCGGGCCCATGTGGTCGACATGTGCGTGTCCCTCGTCCGCGATCACGGGCTGGACGGCCTCAAGGTCGATTTCCTGGACCAGGCCATGGTGTACGCGGGCGACGGCGGCGGCGACGTAGGGCAGGCCCTGACCCTGCTGCTCACCGAGCTGCGGTCCGCGCTGGAAGCGGTGCGCAGCGAACCGCTGCTGGAACTCAGGCAGCCCTATGTCGGCCCCGGCATGGTGGCCTTCGGCAATATGCTGCGGTCCTTCGACTGTCCGGGCGACGCCGCCGCCAACCGGGTGCGCACGATTGACACCGCGCTGCTCGCCGTGGGCGGAGCCGTACACTCCGACCCGTTGCTGTGGAGCGCTCAGGCACCCGTGGAAACCGCGGCCCGGCAGCTCATCGGGGCGCTGCACTCGGTACCGCAGATCTCCGTCCGGCTTGACCGGCTGCCGCCGGACCACCTCGCGGCGTTGCGCTTCTGGCTGGCGCAGTGGCGGCGGATGCGTCCGCAGCTGCTCGACGGAACCGTCCAGCCCGGTCGCCCCGACGACCTGTACACCCTGGTGCGCGCCGAGGCGGACGGGGTGAGTGTGCTGGCCGTGCACAGTGAGCGCGCGGCGCCGGTCCGGCCCGCGGAGTTCAGGGAAACCGTCCTGGTCAACGCCTCGGACGCGGAGCGCCTCGTACTGGACATCGCGGACACCGCGGTACGTGCGGAAATCGTGGTCCACGCATGTGACGGCCGTATGATCGAGCGGAGCCAGATCACCCTCAAGGCCGGCCTGCAGAGCCTTTCCGTTCCGCGGATGGGGCTGGCGCTGGTCAGGAACATCGGATGAACCTCATGTCGGAAGGGGACCAGTGAAGGTCGGCATCGTCGAGATCGCGGCTCACGCGGGAGTGAGTGAGGCGACCGTCAGCCGGGTGATCAACCGGCGGCAGGGGGTGGCGAAGAAGACGCGGGACGCGGTCGAGAGCGCCATGGCCGAGCTCGGGTACGAACGGCCGGTGCAGGGTCAGCTGGTCGCCGTGGTCACCGAACGCGTCTCGAACCCGTTCTTCGCCGACGTCGCCGAACGCATCGAGGCCTCGCTCGCCCCGCACGGGCTGAAGACCGTGCTCTGCCCGGCGTTCCCCGGCGGTGTGCAGGAGCGTGAGTTCATCACGTCCATCGTCGACAAGGGCATCGCGGCCGTGGTCTTCCTCTCCGCGTCCAACACGCTGGAGGGCGCCGACACCGACACCTATGAACTGCTCCGCGCCCGCCGTATTCCGTATATCGGTGTCAACGGCGAGTTCGCCGACGGGGTGCCCGCCCCTGTCTTCACCACGGACGACATGCTCGCGGCGGAGCTGGCCGTCGACCATCTGCACCGGCTCGGCCATCGCCGGATCGGCATGGCATCGGGGCCGACGGGCAACCACCCCGCCGAACGGCGGGTACGCGGCTTCGTGGAGGCGATGGGCAGACGCGGGGTCGACGACGCCCGACAGTGGGTGATCCATCAGTCGTACACCGTGGAAGGCGGTCAGGCGGCCGCCGCGTCCCTGCTGGGCCTCGGCGCCACCGCCGTCGTGGCGGCGAGCGACTACATGGCCCTCGGTGCGATCCGTGGCATCCGCCGCCAGGGGTATTCCGTGCCCGGTGATGTCTCGGTCGTCGGCTATGACGGGACGATGATCACCGAATTCCTCGACCCGCCGCTGACGACGGTCCGCCAGCCCACGGACCGCCTGGCGCTGGAGGTCGGGCGCGGCATCCTGGAGCTCGTCAGCAATCGGGACGTACCGACCGGAGAGCTCCTCTTCGACCCGGAACTGGTGATCCGGGCCTCGACCGCTCCGCCCCCAGGGGCGGCGTAAGCGGGCAGTCCCGCCAGTACCGCCGTGCCCGTCCACAGTGTCGTCACTCCAAGGCCTGCCCAGGGCGCCAGGTCGCTGGGCGGGTTCGCGTAGAGGACTTGCTGTCCGGCGCGGTCGGGGAGGTAGTCGGCGAGGGAACCTGACGTTTCGCCCAAGACCATGGAGGCGATGAGGATGAACGGGATCAGGGTGCTGAGTACGGCGAGTCCGCTGCGCAGCACCGTGGTCAGGCCGGCCGCGAAGAGCGCCATCAGTGCGAGGTAGACGAGTCCGCCCAGGCAGGGGCGCAGTGCGGCCGCGTCGCTCAGGTTCAGTGCAGGCCCCGGTCGGCATCGCGCTGTTGGACACCGATCTGTGCTATCGCCTGGTCAATCCCGCTCTGGAACGGATCAACGGTGTTGCGGCCGCTGGTCGGCCAGTACGTCGTCGGCCGCACCCGCGCCAACCCGGACCACGATCGTGCCTGGTCGGTGTCGTACTACCGGCTCCACGGGCCTGGTGGGCGGGTGATCGGTGTGGCGAACTCGGTGGTGGACGTCAGTGAGCGTCACGAGGCCCGATGGCATCAGAGCGTGCGCGACGTCATCCCGCTGAGCGGGGGCAAGACGGCCCTGGTGGTCGGCGATGTCATGGGCAACGGCGGCGACGCCGCGGCGGTCATGGGGCGGCTTGTCCACCGCGACGCGTGCCTACGCCGATCTCGATCTGCCTCCTCACAAAGTCCTCCAGCACCTCGACCGGCTCACGTGCGGGCTGCAGCACTACATCGCCACCTGCCTGTACGCCGTCTATGACCCGCACCGTCGCCAGTGTCAGATCGCCAACGCCGGGCGCCTGCCGCCTGTCCTCATCCGCAAGGGTCGGCACCCTGAACTCCTCAGCCTGCCTACGGGTGCCCCGCTCGGCGTGGGCGGGGTCCGCTTCCGTACCACTTTCTTCGGCCTGAGCCCACAGGACCAGCTCGTCCTGTACGCCGACGGTCTGGTCGAGACGCGCGGCGATCCCATCGACGAACGCCTGCATGCCCTGCTCCAGGCTCTGGACGGTCGCAGCCGCCCGCTGGGCTCGGCCTGCCAGAGGCTCTTGCGGGCGATTCGTGCGTGGTCCGTGTGAGTTGTGGTGGGGCGGGGCGGCGGGTGTCCGCGTCTTCGTCGGCCACGCGGTCAGGCGCGTTCCAGGATCGCCGTCACTCCCTGTCCTCCTGCGGCGCAGATCGAGATCAGGCCGCGGGAGGGGCTCTCGCGCTCGGACAGGAGCTCGGCCAGCGTCGCGACGATCCGGGCGCCGGTCGCCGCGAAGGGGTGGCCGACGGCGAGCGACGAGCCCGCGACGTTGAGCCGGGCCCGGTCCACCGGGGCCAGGCCACGCTTCTCCCAGGCCGACAGCGTCGCCAGGACCTGGGACGCGAACGCCTCGTGCACCTCGATGAGATCGAAGTCCTCGATGCCGAGCCCGGCGCGTTCCAGCATCCGGGGCACGGCGTAGGCGGGAGCCATGAGCAGCCCGTCCTCACCTCCCCGGATGTCTCCGTCCGCGAAGTCGACCGCCGCCGTCTCGTACGCGGTCAGATAGGCCAGCGGCTTCAGTCCCCGCTCCCGTGCCCACTCCTCGCTCGCGAGGAGCACGGTCGCCGCGCCGTCGGTCAGCGGTGTCGAATTGCCCGCGGTCATGGTGGGGTTGGGGCCGTCGGCGCCGAACACCGGCTTCAGGGTGGCGAGTTTGCCGACCGTGGAGCCGGGGCGGAGGTTCTGGTCTCGGGTGACCCCGCGGAACGGCGTCACGAGGTCTCGCAGCAGTCCTCTGTCGTACGCCGCCGCCAGCCTCTGGTGGCTCGCGGCGGCCAGTTCGTCCTGGGCTTCGCGGGTGATGCCCCACGCGCGTGCCGTCACGGCCGCGTGCTCGCCCATCGAGAGTCCCGTACGCGGCTCGGCGTTACGCGGAATGTCGGGGACCAGCTGGCCGGGTCTGATCCGGGACAGCGCCTTGAGCCTGGCTCCGGCGGACTTCGCCCGGCGTGCCTCGAGGAGAATCTTCCGAAGCCGGTCGTTGACGCCCAGCGGTGCGTCGCTCGCGGTGTCGGCGCCGCCCGCTACGGCGCTGCGGATCTGCCCGAGCGCGATTTTGTTGGACGCCGCGATCACGGCTTGCAGGCCCGTGCCGCAGGCCTGCTGGATGTCGTAGGCGGGTGTGCGCGGGTCGAGTCCCGAGCCGAGGAGCGTCTCGCGGGCGAGGTTGAAGTCCCGGCTGTGCTTGAGTACGGCGCCGGCGACGAACTCGCCGACCAGTTCGCCTCGCAGCCCGAAGCGCTCGACCAGGCCGTCCAGCGCGGCGGTGAGCATCTCCTGGTTGGAGGCGGTCGCGTACGGGCCGTCGGAGCGTGCGAACGGTATGCGGCAGCCGCCGATGATCGCGACCCGCTCCGCCGTGCGGCCTTCGGTGCTCATCTCGACCAACTCCTGACTCTGAAGTAAGATTACTGCTAAGTAAGTTACGGCGACCTGGGGAGCTTTGACAATGACCGACCGCTACCTGCGCTTCACCGGCACGGCCGCTGGCCGGTTCCTCACCCGCAGGCTCGGCCTCCCCCGCCCGGCCGCTCTCCACCGCTGGTCCAGCGAGAGTCCCGTCCTGGAGGGTTCGCTGGTACGCCTCACCGCAGGCAGCCCGGCCCCAGGAGTGGACGAGGCGCTGGCCCGTACCGGCCTCAAGGCAGGCGGCGGACGCCCCGCGGCGGCGGTCGTCGACGCCACCGGGCTGCGGGACGTCGCCTCGCTCCACGCGGTGTACGAGAAGCTGCGTCCCGTGGTCCGCTCGATCGCGCCGAGCGGACGGGTGGTACTGCTCGGGTCCCCGCCCGCCGCGGACGATCACCACCAGGCCGCCGCGCAACAGGCGCTGGAGGGCTTCGTCCGCGCCCTGGGCAAGGAAATCGGCGAGGGCCGTACGGCGAACCTGGTCCGGCTGCCCCAGGCGGGCGCGGAGGCCGCGGAGTCGACCTTGCGCTTCCTGCTCTCCCCCAGGTCGGCCTACGTCAGCGGGCAGGTGATCGAGATCGCCTCCGCGGCCGAGCCCTTCGACCTGGAACTGCCGCTGGCTGGCCGAACCGCCCTGGTCACCGGTGGCGCGCGCGGAATCGGCGAGGCGGTCGCGGCCACCCTCGCGCGTGAGGGCGCGCACGTCGTCGTGCTCGACGTCCCGTCCGCGCGGCACGATCTCACCCGCGTCGCCGAACGGATCGGCGGCGGCGCGCTGCCGCTGGACATCACCAAGGACGACGCGGGTGAGCGCATCGCCGCGGCACTGCCCGACGGGCTCGACATCCTGGTGCACAACGCGGGTATCACCCGTGACCGGAAGCTCGCCAACATGCCCGCCGACCGCTGGGATTCGGTGCTTGAGGTCAACCTGGCGAGTGTGCTGCGCACGACGGACTCGCTGCTCGGCTCCGGGGCCCTGAAGTCGCGCGGGCGGATCGTCGCCACCGCCTCCATCTCGGGCATCGCGGGGAACGCCGGGCAGACCAACTACGCGGCCAGCAAGGCGGGAATCATCGGCCTGGTGCGCTCGCTGGCGCCTCGGGCGCTCGCGGAGTACGGCTGCACGGTCAACGCCGTCGCGCCCGGCTTCATCGAGACGAAGATGACGTCCGCGGTGCCTCTGCTCATCCGTGAGGCGGGGCGCCGCATGAACTCCCTCGCCCAGGGCGGGCTTCCGGCCGACGTCGCCGAAACGGTGAGCTGGCTCGCGAGTCCCGGCTCCCAGGGGGTGAACGGGCAGGTGGTCAGGGTGTGCGGGCAGAGCCTGCTCGGGGCCTGAGCCGCCTGCCCGTCCCGGACACCTGACCGCGCACCGGACTCTGGAGACCTCGTCGTGACCACTCGATTCCTTCCGGCCGCGCCTCGGCTCGGCCCCCTGCTGGCCCGTGGCGCCCTGCTGTCTCCGCTCAAGCGGGTACGGCCGGACGCCGCCGCCCCGGCGACCCGGCTCGTGCTCGACGCCGCCGCGAGCGATGCCGGGAAGCTGGCCGCGTACCGCCGCATCTGCCGCTTCCCGCGCACCGGGCCGCTCCCGGTGACCTATCCCCATCTGCTGGGCTTCCCGCTCGCCATGCGGCTGATGGCCGACCGCGCCTTCCCGCTGCCGCTGCTCGGTCTGGTCCATACGTCGGTCGAGATCACCCAGCACCGTCCGCTGAACGCCGACGGCTCCCCGGAACTCACGGTGTTCACCGAGCGGTTGAGTCCGCACCGGCGCGGCACCGAGGCGAGTGTGGTGACACAGGCGCGGCTCGTGGGCGAGCTGGTGTGGGAGTCCCGGAGCACCTACCTGGCCAGGCATCCGGGCTCCGGCCGGGACCGCGCCGAGCCGGAGCCCGTGCTGTCCGCGGTTCCCGGCGGCCTGCCCGCTGTGGATCAGTGGGCGCTCCCCGCCGGGCTGGGCCGTCGCTACGGGGCCGTCTCGGGTGACCGGAACCCGATCCATCTGCACCCGCTGGCGGCGAAGGCCTTCGGCTTCCCCCGCACCATCGCGCACGGCATGTGGACCGTCGGCCGCTGCCTCGCGGAGCACGGCGCCGAAGGGCGGGTCCACGTCAGCGCGCGGTTCAGGGCCCCGGTGCTGCTCCCCGCCACGGTGACGTACGCCGCGGACGGCACGCGTTTCCAACTCCGCGGCCGGGACGACCGGCTGCACCTCACCGGCGAAGTGACGCGGGCAGTGTGACGCGGGCGGTATGACACGGGCCGAGCGGGCCTGGGGGTCACCCCCAGGCCCGCTCAGGTGAAGAGTCGGGGTCAGTCCGCCGCTGGGGCGCACGGCTCCGGAGAGGCACTGACGACGTCAGCCATCGGGGACGGGCCGGTGTTCTCCGGATCCGATGGTGAGGCTGAAGGAGTGGGCACGGGATCGGGTGAACCGGAGGGCGGGGCCGAGTCCGTGGGTGACGGGGAGGCCGACGGCGAGGGCGTGGCCGACGGCGAGGGCGAGGGCGAGTCCGAAGGTGCGGGAGGCTCGGGGACGCAGTCGGTGGGGCTCGGAGCAGGTTCCGTCGGGCTCGGGCCGGAGGGGCTCGGGGTGGGGCCGGAAGGGCTTGGGGCAGGGCTGGACGGGCCGGGACTCGGGCTGGGGCTGGGGCTCGTCGTGGGGCTGGTCGGAGCGGGGCCAGGGCCGCCTGGTCCTGGCCGAACAGGGGCGGGCGAGGGTGAACGAGAAGCGGAGGGAGAGGGAAGGGGCGTGGGGGTGGCGGCCTCTCCCGGAGCCGACGGCGTGGACGGGGCGGGCCCGATCACGATGCCGCCCCCGCCGACCGGACGGCGCGCCGGTGTCTTGCCGCCCGGCCCTGGGCTGACGGGCAACACGCCCTTGCCGTCGGGTACTTCGGAGACTCCACGCCGGTAGAACTCCAGCCAGGACAGCACGGTGCGCAGATACGCGGACGAGTGGTTGTAGCTGAGGACCGCCCGGTCCAGGTCCGCCTTGACGGACAGGTTCCGGTCCCCGGCGCACAGGTAGCGTCCGGCGGCGAGTGCGGCGTCGTGGATGTTGTTCGGGTTGGCGCGGCCGTCGTCGTCGCCGTCGGCGCCCCAGCGTGCCCAGGTGGACGGGATGAACTGCATCGGGCCCACGGCCCGGTCGAAGCGCGCGTCACCGTCGTACGCGCCGCCGTCGGTGTCGGTGATCCGGGCGAAGCCGTTGCCGTTCAGCACCGGACCGAGGATCGGCGTGTGCGTGGTGCCGCGCCGGTCGACGCGGCCGCCCCGCGCGTGGCCCGACTCCACCTTGCCGATGGCGGCGAGGAGTTCCCAGGACAGCCGACAGCCGGGGTCGGCGGCCCTCAGGGCGCGCTCGGCGTTCCGGTACGCCGCCAGGACGGACGCCGGAATCCCGGCCTGGGAGGCGACCGCGCCGGTCCCGCTGCCCCCGGCGCGCCCAGCGGCGCCCCCGGCGGCGCCTTCGGTGCCGCGCGCGTCCCCCGTGTCCCCGGCGCTCCCGACGTCCGCGGCGGTCGGGCTGGTGCCCGCCCCCCACCGGGCGCGGAGCGGCGGGAGTTCGGTGTGGTAGACGTCGGAGGACGGACCGCCGGGCGGGATCCACTCGCCGCCCACCGGCTCCGCACCCCGCTCACCGGGCGGGGGCGGCGCGGCGAGCGGGCTGCCGGGCGCCTGGGACGCGGTGAGCCCGGCGAGCGTCACCGCCACCACGGCGGTGCCCGCCACACCCCGGCGGACACGGCAAGGGGGCGGCTTGCGGTGCCTGTTGTGATTCCCCATGGGTCACCTCTCACTGGGTTGAGGCCGCCGGGGCGGCGCGGGCCGGGCGGTCCGGCTCAGCAGGTGGACGTCGCCGGGCGGTCCGCGAAGCGGTCGGCGAGATACGTCATCGCCTCGGCGTTCGCCGCCTGGATCGGCCAGAGGTGGTCGGCCACCGGGGCACGGCCGTCCGTGTCGTAGGCCTTCCAGGTCAGGGGCACGCCCTGCGCGCAGTACTCCTGGTGGAGCGCGTCGGCCTGGCGCGGTTCGACCAAGGCGTCCTGCGTCGCGTGGTACTGGAAGACCGGCACCTGGATGTTCGATCCGTCGCCGAGGGTGTTCTCGGTGTAGCGGGCGACCCAGGGCGGGTCGACCAGCGGGATGCGCACGGTGTACTCGGAGAGCGACTTGTCGCCGTACTTCTCGATCATCTCCAAGGCGCAGCCGCCCGCTTCGAGGTCGGCGACCATGGCGCGGCCCGCGTCGTTCAGCGAATCGTCGAGCTTCAGCTCCGGGTAGGCGTTGTCGAGGCCGATCAGCGCGTAGAAGAGGAAGCCGGAGCCGGGGCGGCCGTTGAGCGGCAGGGCGACCTCCATCAGGTTGCCCGGTACGCCGCCGGCGACGATGCCCTTGAGGTTCAGTTCGGACGCGTAGTCGGGCTGGAACTCACCGGCCCACAGGGCCGCCCCGCCGCCCTGTGAGTAGCCGCGGAAGACGACGGGGGCGTCGGCGGACAGTCCGGCGTCGGTCAGCCGCTGGGCGGCCCGGACGGAGTCGATGAGGGCGGGGCCGAGTGACTTGCCGACCATGTAGGTCGTCTTCGGTTCCGGGTGGTAGCCCTCGTAGTCGGGGACGGCGACCGCGTAGCCCTGGTCGAGCATCGCGTTGATCACCCACTGCTCGTAGAGCGCGCCCTTGGCGATCATGCGTGAGGGGGTGCAGCGGAACGCCGGGCCCTGGGTGCCGGGGCCCCAGCCGACGATGGGGCGCTCGGCAGGTGAGCCGCCCTTGGGGACCAGGACCGTGGCGGTGAGGGCGTTGGGCTCGCCATGTGCGTCCGTGGACAGGTACATGACCTGCCAGGTGTCGGCGAGCGCGCGGGGCGTCGGGGTGCCGGGGTCGACACGGCGGGAGCGGATGACGTCGCCCGGTGCGCCGCTGGGGAGGGGCTGGGGCGGCTGGTAGAAGTCGTCGGGCGGGAGCTGGGCCCCGGCCTGTCGTGTGGCCTGTCGCGTCGCTGTCTCGTTCGCCGCGGTCTGCTGGGGTGCGCTGTTCGACGGGGCGGCGGTCAGGGTGCAGGCCGCGAGGAGCAGCGCGAGGACGGTGGCCAGGCGTCTGGCGGTGTGCGGTGCTGCCGGTGTCGGCATGTCTAGGTCTCCGGGGTGGGTTTCGGGTGTGGTGCGGGTCGGTCGGGGTCGCGTCGGGCGATCACCCGGTAGGCGTTGCTGAGCGGGGTGCGGCGTATCAGGGGCGCGAGCAGGAGGTCGAGCGCGTACGCGAGGAGCACGAGCGGCAGGGAGGTGAGCGCCACGGCCCAGCGGACCGCGACCGCCGCCTTGCCCGGTCGACGCCCGAGCCACGGGGCGTCCTCCTTGGGCATCGCGCGGCTGACCCAGAACCAGGCGGCGCAGGCCAGGTCGACCGGGATGTGCTGGTCGCCGCGACGCTGGGCCGTGACGACGGTGAAGCCGATGCGTTCCAGCTCGCGGCACAGGTTGCCGATCGGCATGAAGTGCAGGTGCTGCGGCTGGAACCAGGGCATCCACCGCCCGCCGAGCAGCCGTCCGAGGGGTGACTCGGGGTTGGGCACCTCGATCAGAAGATGGCCGCCGGGGCGCAGCGCGGTGTGCGCGGCGGCGAGTTCGGCGCGCTGTTCGAGGGTGTGCTCCAGGTAGTGGAACATGCTCACCACGTCGTACGCGCCCGCGAGTTCGGTGGCGAGTTCGGTGAACTGGCCGCGGTAGGCGGTGCTGACGCGGCCTTCTTTGGCGGCCCGTTCGATGCTCTCTCCCATGTCGAGCCCGTCGAACTCGGTGTCCGGCAGTTCGCTCGCCACCGTGGCGCAGAAGTGGCCGTGCGAGGTGCCCACGTCCAGCCAGCGGGCCGGGTTGGCGTGGCGGAGCAGGGCTCGCGCGCTGGCCCGGAAGCGCTTGATACTGCCCCGGCCCTCGAACATGCGGGCCGTGGACTCCTCGCCCAGGCCGTCGTAGAAGTCCCGGTAGTAGAAGTCGAGGCCTTCGGTGGTGAGACGGGGGTTCTGGAAGATGTGGCGGCAGTCGCGGCACTCGTCGAGGACGAAGGCGCCTGGCTTGTTCTGTACGTGGTCGCGGGTGCGCAGGCGGCGTTTGAGGCGCGGGGAGGCGCACCAGGGGCAGGTGGTGCGCCGGGGCAGGAAGAAGCGCCGGGTTCCGTCTGCCAGGTCGGCCTGGTATCGCGGTCTGCGCCGGGCTATCTCAGCAGTCCGTGCCATGAGTTCTCCTGTTCCTCGGTGGCGAGTCGCTCCAGGCAGGTGGCCGCGGCGGGGGCGCCGCCGGCGGCCTGGAAGGAGGCGCTGATGCGGCGGGCGGCGGCGGTGAAGTGGGGGTCGCCGAGTACCGCGTCGAGTGCGGAGCCGACTCGGTCGGCGTCGGCGCGTCCGAAGCGCAGCCGGACGCCCGCGCCGACGGCGGTGACCTGCGCGGCGACGACGGGCTGGTCGTCCCGGATCGGAGCGACGACCAGGGGGACGCCGTGCCAGAGGGCCTCGGTGACGGTGTTGTGTCCAGCGTGGCAGACGGCGACGTCCGCCCGTGCCAGGAGGGCGAGTTGCGGTACGGCGGGCTGGATGAGCACGTCGTCGTCGAAGGGGTCTGACGGCTGCGGCCCCAGTACCCGGCCCGGATCGACGACGATGGCGCGGAGCCGGTCGGAGCGGGCGCGTACGGCCTGCACGCACGCGGTGAGGAAGCGCGCGCCGACCTCGGTGTTGGCGGTGCCGAGCGAGATCAGGGCGAGGGCGCGGCCGTCGTCGCGGTCCGCCCATTCCCAGGAGAATCCGGGGATGTCGTCGCGGGCGCCGAGCGCGGGTCCGACGAACCGCACCGGGCCCGGCGTCCGTTCCGGCCGCCCGGCGAGTTCGCCGGTGGAGAAGACCAGCGTGAGCCGGGGGGAGAAGCGCAGGTCGTGGCGGGCCGAGGGGTCGCCGAGGCTGAGCCGCAGTCCGTCGAGCAGGTCGGTGATCCACTGGTCGACCTTCGGCAGGCCGATGAGGCTGCCGGTGAGCTCGGCCGATGTGGTCGACGAGGTGGTGTAGGGGACGCCGAGGCGTTCGGCGACCAGGGCGCCGGCTACGGTCTGCTGGTCGACCACCAGCAGGTCGGGGCTGAACTCCATGACGGCCGTGGTCACTCCGGGCGCCATGGCGTGAGCCAGCGGCGCGAAGAAGTCGCTCCACAGGTATTTGAGCGCCGCGACGCCGCGCAGTTCGCGCGGCCGGTCGTCGATGCGTACGGGGCCCGCGCAGGGGAAGACCCGTGCGCCGGTGCCGGTGAGGCGTTCGGCGGCTCCGGGCGGCGCGGCCCAGGCGACGGTGTGCCCGCGTTCGGTGAGTTCGGCGGCGACGGCGGCGGCCGGGTTGACGTGTCCGGCGAGCGGCGGCACGACGAAGAGGAATCTGCTCATCGGTCACCGACCTCCGCCGCGGCCAGGCTGAGCGCCCACTCCAGGGCGAGCGCGCCCACGTCGTCGGCGGCTTCGACGAGTACGGAGTGTTTCTGCCCTGGCACCACGGCGACTTCGCAGTCCGGCAGGAGCTCGGCCAGCTGGGCGGTCTGCTCGCCGACCAGGCCGTCCTGGGCGTTGACCAGGAGTACGGGGCGGTCCAGGCCCTTGAGTTGAATATCCGTCAGGAGGCGTCCCCCAGGGATGTCCGTGGCGATGGAGGTGGTGGCGATCAGCCGGGCCGCGGCGCGGCCGAGGCGCGCGATGTGGGCGTCGTGCCGGGCGTCGCCCTGGCGGGTCGAGGCGAGGGCCCCGTATTCGGCCACGAACCAGTCGAGTGCCTCCTGTTCGGGCAGGGTCTCGGTGGCCTGGTGCAGCGCGCCGCTCATGGCCGCCGCCCAGTCCTGGGTGGCGGGGCCCGACTCCACGACGGTGACGGCGGCCACCCGGTCCGGGTGGTGGACGGCGAAGTCCAGTGCGAGGGTGCCGCCGAAGGAGTTGCCGAGCAGGTGGACGCGGCCGGTGACGCCGAGTGCGTCGAGCAGTGCGGCGAGGTCGGCGGTGAAGTCCTCCAGGGTGTAGCCGGTGGCGGGGCGTTCGCTGCGCCCGTGGCCGCGCAGGTCGTACATGACCACGTCGAACCCGGCGTCCGCGAACTGCGGGCCGAGTGTGAAGTAGTAGCTGGCCAGGCTGTCGATGAAGGCGCCGTGCAGGAACACGACGGTGGGCGCGTGGCCGCACGCCGTCCGGGCGCCCGGCTCGTCGCGGTGGGGCAGTCGCTGTACGTGGTGGTCGATTCCGTTCGCCCGCACTCTGGCCATGGTCAGCACCCCGTCCCGGCGGCGCGCAGCGCGTCGGCGACATAGGTCACCAGGTCTCCGACCGTCAGCGCGATGATCTCGTCCAGTTCCAGACCGGCGAGGTAGTCCGCGAGGTTGACGCCGGGCCCGTACCACTCGGCGAGGAGTCCGGCGAGGGTGACCAGGTCGATGCTCTCCAGCTCCAGGTCGTCGCCGAGCCGGGTGTCCATGCCGATGTCGGCCGTGTCCAGTACGGAGTCACCGAGCACCGTGCTGATCATCTCGGCTATCTCGGTGCGGATTCGGGGTACTTCGGGTAGCGCGGTCGCTTTCACAGGCCGTACTCCTTTGTCGTCCAGGCCACGACGTAGTGGTGGTGCGGTGATCCGGGTACGGAGGCCGAGATGTGGTCGCAGCGCACGTGGTGGCGCTGCCGCTCGGTCTCCACGAGCAGTCCGTACGGGCTCGCCGAGAGCACGGTGAACTCCCGTGGCCGGCCGCGCAGTCCGTGGCCCTCGGCCTTGGCCGCGGCCTCCTTGGCCGCCCAGAAGCGGGTGAACCACACCGCCTCGCCCGCCCCGGTGGCGCCGCTGAGCTCGGCGAGCAGTTCGCGTTCGCGGGCGCCGAGTGCGATGCGGTGGGTGGTCTCGGTGCGCTCGGTGACCAGTTCGATGTCGATGCCCACGCCGGTGTCCGGGTGGTCGCGCTCGGCGCGCGGGCGTACCAGGGCGACGGCGGTGTCGCCTCGGTGGGCCAGGGACAGGTCGAGGGGCGGCAGGTCGCGGCCGTGCGTGCCGACGGCGTACGGCCGCCCTTCGGCGTCGCTGCGGATGCCGATCTCGGCCGGGAACACCGGGCCCTCGCCCTGTTCCCACAGCCAGTGCCGCACCGCGTCCTTGGCGGCGATACGGCCGAGCAGCCACTGGCGGCGGCCGCGCGGCGGGTGGCTGGCGTACGCGGCGCGTTCGGGGGCGCCGAGGTGGGTGCGTACGGCGAGATCGCGGGAGGCCAGGTCGGGCCAGCGGTCCATGAGCAGGGTCCAGCCGCCGAGCCGGGCCTCGGACAGGGCGAGGCGTTCGGGGTAGCCGCCGGGCAGGTCGGCGCTCATCACGGTGAATCTGCGGTCCTGCCAGCCGGTGATCTCCGCCCAGACTCTGCCGTCCCTGACGAGCTGGACGTCCGCGGTGAGCAGTGACCGGGTGACGGACGTGATCTTGATGTGGCAGTCAGCCTTGGTGCCGGGCGGGGGTTCGGGTCCGAAGAACCGGAAGGCTCGCATCCTGACCGGGAAGACGACTCTGCGTTCGGTGTGCTCGGCCAGGATCCAGTAGCCGAGCAGCTGGCCGACGTTGTCGAGCAGCGCTCCGGGCGCCGTGGGTACGGTGAGGGTGCCGCGGATGTGCGCGTCGCCGATCCCGGTCAGCTCGGTGACGCCCTGGAAAGCGGGGCCGTGGAACATCCACCGGTCGCGGTACAGCTCGGCGGCGTCGATCTCGCAGGGCCGCTCGGCCTGCTGGCCGGGCCACCGGGCGGGCGGGCGCGCCGGGTAGTGCTCGGCGAGTTCGAGGACAGCGCGCGCGTACGGTCCGAAGTTCACGCGCACGCGTCGGCCGTCCGGCTCGGGGGTCACCACGGCCTCGACGAGGGTGGCGGGTTCGGCGGTCAGCCACTTTTCGAGGCGTACGTCGTGCGCGGCTACGGTATGGCGGCCGGGGAAGGCCCGCTCGGCGGCGTCCATCATGTGGCGGAGGACGGTGGTGGCGGGCACCACCGGGTGCCGGTCGGACAGTTCGGGCCAGCCGGGTCGCTGGGGTATGAAGCAGTGGTCGGTGAGATAGGGCATCTCGGCTACGGAGACGTGGAGTCGGCTGCGGTGTACGGGCGCGCGGACGGCGCCGCTGGCAGGGGTGCCGCTGCCGGTAGGGGTGTCGACGGTGGGGATGCCGTCCCAGAGGGGTATGACGCGCGCCTCGGCGGGGCGCTGGCCGGTCTGCCTGGGCGTCCCGGCCGCTGGCGTGCCCCGGCGCGCGGCCCCGCGACGCCGCGCGGGCTCCGTCGTCCGCGCACCGGTGAGCGTGGCGTCGTGGGGCCGCGCGCCTGCGATCAGGGTGGCCGCGGTGTCCGCCGTCTCGGCGAGGGCGGCGCGGAGTTCGGCCACCGCGGGGAACCGCTCGGCGAACCCAGCGAGGCGGTCTGACGCCTCGGGGCCCGCGCCGGAGCGGCGCAGTGCGGTGAGCAGCTCCGCGCGCAGGTCGGCCCGTACGGGGTGCGGCAGGGACACCGAGGCCGCGCCGAGGTCGAGCCGCACCGGCGGCCCGGACGGTCCCGAGGGCGCGCGCGGCGGGGACGCGGCAGGTGCGCGGGACGCGGCGGGCGCGCGGGACGCGGCGGGCGCGCGGGAGTCGTTCGGCGGCAGGCCTCGTGGCAGCGCGGCCTCGGCCCCCGGCCTGCCTTCGGCCCACAGGGCGCTCACGACACGCCGCAGCTGGGCCAGTCCGCCGCGCCGCGCCGCGCCCGCCGCGACGGTCAGCACGTCCCGCCCTTGCAGCGTGTCGGCGATCAGCGAGCCCAGCTGCCCACCGCCGACCTGCACGAAGGCCCGGCATCCCGCCGCGTACATCGCCTCGGTCAGCTGCCGGAACCTGACCGGCTCGACGAGGTGGCGTACGAACAGCTCGCGTACGGCGTCGGGCGCCGCCGGGAACGGCGCGGCCGTGGTGCCCGACCACACCGGTACGCGGGCCTCGCGCACCGGGGCGCGCCGCACGCCCTCGGTGAGCGGGCCGAGGTACGGGGTCAGCATCGGCGTGTGGAAGCCGGAGCGGAACGGCAGGATCTGGGCGACGATCCGCTGCTCGCGGGCCTCTTGGACCAGTTCTTCGACGGCTGGCCGCGGGCCGCAGATCATGGCCTGGCCGGGTGCGTTGTCGTGCGAGAGCACGACGTCGGTACGGCCGCCGAGCCACTCTTCGACCTGGTGCGCGGGGGCGCCCAGCGCGGCGAAGACGACACCGGGCACCCGCAGCGTGTCGGGGTCGAAGTCGGCGAGCAGCTCGTCCGCGGTGGCACGGTCGTAGAGGCCGCCCGCGAGCATCGCCGACCATTCGCCGATGCTGTGCCCGGCCACCGCGTCGGGTTCGACGCCCAGGGCTCGCAGCGCTGCGTCCAGGACGCGGCCGACGGCGAGCACGCCGATGCCATGGCGGCCGACATCGCCGACGACGGCGTCCTCGGTCTCGGTGAACGGCAGCCGGAAGTGCTGGGCCACCTCGGCCAGGCGGGGGGTGAACTCGGCTTCGAGGCCTGGGAAGACGAAGGCGAGCTTCCCGCCCGCGGACGGTGTCAGCAGCGGGTCGGGGGTGAACCACACATCGCCCCGGCCGCGCCAGGCGCGTCCCTTGGCGACCGCCCGCCGGGCCAGTGCCAGGCGTCTGGCGTCGGGGGCCACCACGGCGAGCCTGGCCCGGCCTTCGGGCGGGTCGGTGTCGGCCCGTGCCAGGAGCGCGGCGTCATCGCGGTCGAGGGCCCGCGCCAGCAGGTCCGGGGTGTCGGCGGTGAGCCGCAGGACGCGCTCCGGCTCCCGTACGTCAGCGAGGGCGGGGGGCGCGGCGGGGGCCTGGGCGGGTACGGGACCGCCGCCGGGGTCGAGGGCATGGGTGGCGAGCGCGGGGACGGGGGCTGCGGCGGGGGCGCCGCTGGGTTGAGGTGCCTGTTCCAGGACGACATGGGCGTTGATGCCGCCGAAGCCGAAGGCGTTGACCGCCGCCCTGCGCGTCGCGCCCGGCCAGGGCCGCGCGGCGGCGATCGGGCTGAACCGGGTCCGGGCGAGGTGCGGGTGCGGGTCCTCGCAGTGCAGGGTCGGCAGCAGTGTGCCGTGGTGGACGGCGAGTGCGGCCTTGACCAGGCTCGCCGCCCCGGCCGCTGGCATGGTGTGGCCGATCATCGACTTCACCGATCCGATGACCGCTGACGGTTCGCCTCGGCGGGGCCCGAACACCTCGCTGAGTGTGGCCAGTTCGGCGGCGTCCCCGGCCGGGGTGCCGGTGCCGTGCGCCTCCAGCAGCCCGAGGGCCTCCGGTGCCCGGGGGTCGAGGCCCGCCGCCCGCCAGGCCTGCCGTACCGCCCTGGTCTGGCCGCCGGGGTCGGGGCTCGCGAGGGCCGCGGCGCGCCCGTCGGCGGCTACCCCGGTGCCACGGATCACCGCGTAGATCCGGTCACCGTCGCGCTCCGCGTCGGCGAGGCGTTTGAGGACGACGATCGCGGTGCCCTCGCCGATGAGGATGCCGTCGGCCGCCGCGTGGAAGGGCCTGCTGCGCTCGCTGCGGGAGAGCGCGCCGAGCCGGGCGAAGACGCTCCACAGGGTGATGTCGTGGCAGTGGTGGACGCCGCCGGCGAGCATCAGGTCGCAGCGCCCGGTGGTGAGTTCGGCGACGGCCTGGTCGACGGCGATGAGCGAGGAGGCGCAGGCCGCGTCGGTGGTGTAGGCCGGGCCGCGCAGGTCGAGCCGGTTGGCGATGCGCGCGGCGGCCAGGTTGGGGACCAGTCCGATGGCCGCTTCCGGGCGGTCGGGGCCGAGCTGTCTGTCGAAGGCCGCCTCGACGCGGGCGAGTTGGCCGACGCTCAGTTCCGGCAGCAGCTCTCCCAGGGTTCGGGTGAGTTGGCGGCTGGTGCGTACCCGCTGGTCGTGGCGGGCCTGACCGGGGGTGAGATACCCGCCGCGGCCGAGGATCACGCCGATCCGCTCACGGTCCGGCAGACCTTGCCCGCCGCCCGCGTCGGCCAGGGCGCGGGCGGCGACCTGGAGGGCGATGAGCTGGTCGGGCTCCGTGCCGGGCACGGAGTCGGGCATCACCCCGAACCGGGCGGCGTCCACGGTGGCGTACGCGTCGACGAATCCGCCGCGTCGGCAGTAGATCCGCTCCGGATAGTGGGCGGCGTCCCAGCGGTGACCGGGGGCCTCGGTGATGGAGTCGGCGCCATGGGTCAGGTTGTGCCAGTACGCGTCGAGGTCGGGGGCGCCGGGGAGCAGTACGGCCATTCCGACGATCGCGACGGGCGCGGCTGCCGCCATGCCGCCCTCACCAGCCCGACGCGGTGAGGACGACGGAGGTGAGCGCCGGATCGCCCCAGGCCAGCTCCCGCAACAGGGCGAGGACGCCCTCGTCCGGGTCGATCAGGCGGATGCCTCTGCGGGCGTAGTCGCGGCCGAGTTCCGGGGTCACCATGCCGGTGTGCGCGCCGGTGGGCGCCCAGGGGCCCCAGTGCACGGTGAGCGCGCGGTGGCCGGTGCGGGCGGCCCAGTCGGCGCCGAGGCTCTCCAGTGCGGAGTTCGCCGCGGCGTAGTCGCTCTGGCCGCGGTTGCCGTGCACGGCGGCGATGCTGCCGAACAGCACGGCGAGCAGGGGGCGTTCGGTGAGGGCGGCCGCCGCGTCGAGGAGGTGGCGGGCGCCGTCCACCTTGGTGCCGTACACCCGCCGGAAGGACTCGACGTCCTTGTCCGCGAGCAGCCGGTCCTCGATGACGCCCGCGCCGGCCACGACGGCGTCGATCCGGCCGTGCTCGGCGAGCACTTCCTTGAGGGCGCGGTCGACCGCGTCCGCGTCCCGCAGATCGGTGGTGTGGTAGCGGGCGGGGCTGCCCAGCTCGGCCAACTCGGTGAGGGTGGACCGGACTTCGCGTTGGGCGAGGATCAGCCCCGCGGTGCGGTCCACCTCGGCCGGGGTCCGCCCGCCCACGGCGGCGAGGGCCGTCCGCAGCGCGGCACGGTCCGGCGCGGACGCCGTCGCCGGGTCCTCGGGGGCCTGGGGCGGCGGGGTGCGGCCGAGCAGCTCCACCTTGCAGCGGGCTGCGGCGGCCAGGGCGAGGGCGAACCTGGCGGTGATGCCACGGGCCCCGCCGGCGAACACGACGACCGACTCGGCGTCCAGGCCGCAGGCCGCGGCCTCGGCGGCTCCGTCACCCGCCGGGCCCGCGCCGCTGTGCGCCAGGGAACCGAGGGGAGTCGGCTCGGGGCGCGGGGCGGTGCGGCCCTCGGGGGTGTGGTCGACGACGGGTTCGCCGTCGGTGGCCGCCAGTTCGTCCAGCAGGGCCCGTGCGAACCGCTCGGGCGGTGTCGTGTCGCCGCCCACACGCACCAGTCGAGCGGTCGTCTCGGGATGTTCGCGCGCGATGGCGCGCAGCAGTCCGGGCAGCCCGGCGCCCGCGTCGCCGGTGCGGCGGCTGGCGCAGATGAGCCAGGACGGCTGCCGGTCGAGTGCGGACTTGAGTACCGCTATGTCGTCGGGGAGCACCGGTCCCGCGTCCTCGTCGAGCGCGGGCAGGTAGAAGACGCCGTCCAGGGGCTGGGGGGCCTGGGTGAGGCGGTGTCTCCGGTCGAGAACGGCTGCCGTGGCGCCGCGCCGGGCCAGTTCGTCGGCCAGGGCCAGGGCGACCTCGCCGCCGCCGTTGCGGGCTTCGGGGCTCCGCTGGCCTTCGCTCGCTTCGGTGGCTTCGCTGAGTACGGCGAAGTGTCGGCCGGTCAGGTCCACGGTGGCTGGCGGTGGGTCAAGGGGCGCCGGTCTGACGACGTACCGCTGGGGAGCCGCGCTCACCGGGGCTGACGCATCGCCCTGGGTGTCGGCCGGTTGCGCCCCTTCCGGGGCCGGGATGTGGTCACCCGGTGCCGGAAGGGTGTCCGTGGGGGCGTCGGGGGCATGGCGTGCGGTCAGCCACGAGGCGATCGCCGCCGCCGTGCGGGCCTGGGCCAGCTCCTCCAGCGCCCGGTCGTCGAGGTGCGTCCCGGTCGCGCCGCCGCCGAGCCGGGCGCCGAGTTCCCCGGCGATCTCAGTGCGCTTGATGGAGTCGATGCTCAGATCGGCCTCCAGGTCGAGATCGGGTTCGATCATGTCGGCCGGGTAGCCCGTGCGTTCGCTGATGATCTCCAGTACGGAGCGCAGCAGGTCCGCGCCGGTGGGCGGGGCGGCCTCGTCGGGTGCCGGTGCGGGCGGCGCGGAGATCGGTGCGGGCGGCGCGGGGACCGGCGTCGGGGTCGGGGCGGGGAGTTCCGCAGGTGACGGCAGGGTGCCGGGCTGGCCGACGCCGGAGACGGGTGCGCTGGCCACGGGCGTGGGCGCGGTGCCGAAGTAGGACAGCAGGACGTCCCGTTGGGCCGCGACCAGTTCCCGGCTGCTCCGCAGGAACTCCGAGACCAGGGCGTCCTGGTCGGGCCGGTCGGCGCGGTGTGGTCCGTTGCCGGTCACGTTTTCCTCCAAGGAGATACGTCGGGCCGGTCGCAGTGCGCCGGGCAGGGGTTCGCCCGCGGCGTCCCTGACGAGGTGGCCGTCCACGGTCCAGCCGGGATTCCGGGGGTGCGTCGTCCCCTTTGGGGTGTGCCGTCCGTGGAAGAGGGCGTCGGTGCGTACCGGCACGCCCGCCACCGCCAGCCGGGCCAGGCATTCCAGGAAGCCGCGCAGCCCGGCGTCGGGCCAGGGCTCGAGGGGAACCGCGACATGCGGGCGGCCCGCGAGGATCTTGCCGACCAGGCCGGTGAGCACGGTGCCGGGGCCCGCCTCGACGAAGATCCGGGCCCCGGCCGCGTACATCGCCTCGATCTGGTCGATGAACCGGACCGGCGCGCCGATCTGGGCGGCGAGGGTGTCCCGGACCTCGTCGGGCGACTGGGGGTAGGGCGCGGCTGTGGCGTTGGACCAGACCGTGAACTCCTGGTTCCGTACCGCTACTTCGTCCAGGTCCTCGCGGAACAGGGCGCTGGCGCCGGACACCTGGGGGCTGTGGAAGGCGCAGGCGACCGGCAGCTCCCTGGCTCCGTGTCCGGCCTCGCGCAGCGCCCGCGTCGCGTCCCGTACCGCCGGGGTGGGTCCGGAGATCACGGTCTGCTTCGGTGCGTTGAGGTTGGCGAGTACGACGCGGTCGGCGAGGCCCGCCGCTTCCAGGGCGGCGCGGGTGTGCCGCTCGTCGGCCGAGACCGCCGCCATGGTGCCCGGATCGTCACCGGCCGCGTCCAGGATGGCCTGGGCGCGGCGGCCGCTCAGGTCGAGCAGCGTCTGAGAGCCGAGGGTGCCCGCCGCGCTGAGGGCCACGAGTTCGCCGTAGGAGTGGCCCGCGGCCATGTCGGGGCGGACTCCGGCGCGGGTGAGCAGGTCGTGGCCTACTAGCCCCGCAATGCCCAGGGCCGGTTGGGCATTGCGGGTGTCGGTGAGTGCGGCGCGTTGCCGCTCTGCCGCTTCCGGCGCGAAGCCGTCCGCGGGGTAGAGCACGTCCGCGTAGGACGCCCCGAGCTCAAGGTGCCGCTGGAGTTCGGGGAAGGTGATCAGCAGGTCGGCCACCATGCCGGGGCGCTGGCTGCCCTGTCCGGGGAAGAGGAAGGCGACCTGGCCGTGTTCCGCGTCTTCCGTGGTCTCCGTGCCTTCCGCGGTCTCCGTGCCTTCCGCGGTCTCCGTGCCTTCTGTGGTCTCCGTGCCTTCCGCGGCTTGGGTCAGGAACACGCCGACGGCTGGGTCGTGCTCCCCGGCCAGCGCTTTGCGCAGCAGCACCGGCAGGCTCGCCAGGTCGGGGGCGACCAGCGCGATCCGCGCCGGTGCCGACCGTTCGGCGGCGCGGCGGGCGGTGCGGGCGGCCAGGTCCCGCAGCCGCCGGGGGCCGTCGGCCGCCGGATCGTCGAGTGTGTCGAGCAGGCGCTGGACCTCCCGCGCGGCCGTCTCCTGGTCCCGGCCGTGGAAGGTGAACAGTTCGGCGGGCCAGCCCAGATGGCCGTGCGCGGGCGGCGCGCCGTTCTCGTACGCGCCGAGCACGATGTGGAAGTTGGTTCCGCCGAACCCGAACGCGCTGACTGAGGCGTAGCGTTCGGTGGGCTGTCGCGCCCAGGGGCGGGCGCGGGTGTGGAAGACGAAGGGGCTCTGGTCCGGCTGCCAGGCGGGGTTGGGGCGGGTGAGTTGCCGGGTGGGCGGCAGTACCCCGGTGTGCAGGGCCATGGCCGTCTTGATCAGTCCGGCCAGTCCGGCGGCGCACTTGGTGTGCCCGATCTGGGACTTGACGGAGCCCAGGGCGCAGCTCGCCGGGGCGGCCCCGGCTTCCGTGAACACCTCGCTGAGTACGGTCAGTTCGGTGCGGTCGCCCACTACGGTTCCGGTGCCGTGCGCCTCTACCAGGCCGACGTCGGCGGGTGAGACTCCGGCGCGCCGGTAGGCGCGGTCGAGCGCCGCCTTCTGGCCTTCGGGGCGGGGCGCGGTCAGTCCTCTGCCCCGGCCGTCGCTGGCGCTGCCGATGCCCTTGATCACCGCGTAGATCTGGTCTCCGTCGCGTTCGGCGTCCGCGAGGCGCTTGAGGACGACGCAGGCGACGCCCTCGCCGAGCGCGATGCCGTCGGCGTCCGCGTCGAAGGTCCGGCAGCGTCCGGTGGGCGACAGGGCGCCGACGGAGGAGAACAGCAGGTAGTCGTTGATGCCGTTGTGCAGGTCGGCTCCGCCGCACAGCACCAGGTCGCTGGTGCCGAGTGCGAGTTCCTTGCAGGCGACGTCGACGGCCGCGAGGGAGGAGGCGCAGGCCGCGTCGACCGTGTAGTTGGCGCCGCCCAGGTCGAGGCGGTTGGCGATCCGTCCGGAGATGACGTTGGCGAGCATGCCGGGGAAGGAGTCCTCGGTCAGGCGCGGCAGCTGTCCGGCGAGCGCGGGCGGGATGTCGTCGACGTATGAGGGGAGTACGGTGCGCAGGGTGGTGGCGTTGGCGAGGTCGCTGCCCGCTTCCGCGCCGAACACCACGCAGGCGCGGGAGCGGTCGAAGTCCCGGTCCGCGTATCCGGCGTGGTCGAGTGCGCGGCGTGCCGCCTCCAGGGCGAGCAGCTGGACCGGTTCGATGGCGCCGAGCGAGGCGGGCGGGATGCCGTAGGCCAGGGGGTCGAAGGGGATGCGGGGCAGGAAGCCGCCCCAGGTGGAGGGGGTGGTGTCGGGGCCGGTGCCGTGGTAGACGGTCGGGTCCCAGCGGTCGGCGGGCACCTCGGTCACCGCGTCGGTTCCGGCGAGTATCTGCGCCCAGTACGCGTCCAGGCCGTCGGCTCCGGGGAACATGCAGGCCAGCCCGACCACGGCGACGTCGAGCGGGGCGGGTGTCTCATCGGCCGACGGGGCGTCGGGGGCGAACCGGGGCCGCAGCTGCCGCGCGCGTGCGCGCAGGAACCGCGCGGCCGCCTCGCCGACCGCGTGGTGCAGGGCGGCGATCGTGGTCCGGCTGGACCGCAGGACGGAGACCTGGCCCGCCATGAACATTCCGGCGGCCAGCTGTCGGGCGTCGTCGACCGCGTGCAGAGCTCCTGGGGCGGTGTCGGTTCCCTCGCCGTGCTCCGCCTGTTCGCCGCGCGTCGCCTGTTCGCCGCGCTCCAGGCCCTTGCTGGCGATGCGCAGCCGTCCGAGGTTCAGGCGCTCCAGCTCGGCCCAGACCTGCTGGTGCGGCAGGCCGCTCGCCCTCAGCTTCCGTTCCTCCACGGCGAATTCGGCCGTGTACGGGCTGGGTACGCAGCGGGTGGCGTGCCCCGGCGCGGTGCGCAGCAGTTCCGTCGTCCGCGCCTGGGCCACTTGTTCCTGGAAGCGTGGTTGTACGGCGCCGAGCGCGACGGCCTCCTCGGTGAACAGGTAGGCGGTCCCCATCAGGAGCCCCGCGGCCGCTCCGCGGGCGACGAGCGGTCCGGCCAGGGCCGCGGCCATCGCCGCGGACCGCTCGTCGTGGACGCCTCCGGCGAAGAACACCTCCAGGCGCTCTGCCGTGTCGGGGTGGTGCTCCGCGTACTCCTCCAGGACCTCCAGCTGGGCCTCCCACAGGGGGAAGGAGGCGAGCGGACCGATGTGGCCGCCGCACTCGGAGCCCTCGAAGACGAAGCGCCGCGCGCCCGCCTCCAGGTACTGGCGCAGCAGCCCCGGCGTGGGCACATGCAGGAAGGTGCGGATCCCGGCGTCCTCCAGCTCGGCCGCCTGTGCCGGGCGGCCTCCGGCGATCACCGCGTGGCTCGGCCGGAACTCCCGTACGGCGGCGAGCTGGGCCGCTCGGGTGTCCTCGTCGGCGAAGCCGAGGATGCCGACGCCCCAGGGGCGGCCCGCGAGTGCGTCGCGGGTGCGGGCGAGCAGGTCGCGGGTCTGCGCGCCGTCCGCGAGTGCCAGTGCCAGGAACGGCAGTCCGCCTTCGGATGCCACCGCCGCGGCGAATCCCGGCTGGTCGCTGACCCTGGTCATCGGCCCCTGGGCGAGGGGCAGTCCGGTACCCAGGGCGCTGGCCATGGCTGATCCCGTGCCCAGGACGGGGAGTCGCTCGCCCGTCGTGCTCTCGCGGATGACCGCGTCCTCGATGGCGGTGCGCACTGAGTGCACCGCTCGCGCGGTGGTGGCCCAGTGTGCGGCGAAGCGCGCGGCGAGATAGCCGTCCTCGCCGACCGGGAAGGTCTCGGCGTCCGGGCCGCGTGGGCGCAGCAGCCGGGTGCCGTCGGTGACGGTCGTCTCCGTCCCGTCCATGGCCGCCAGCGCCGACCGGTGTCGCTGCGGCAGTGTGGACTCGGCGAGCAGCGCCAGCTGTGTGTCGAGGACGACGCCGGTGGCTCCGCCGAGCACGGCGGCCGCGGCGGTGTGCGGTCCGATGCCTCCGCAGGCCCAGACCGGCAGCGCGACCGCCGGGTCGGCGAGGAGTTGTTGCAGCAGGACGAAGGTGCTGAGGTCCCCGATCCGTCCGCCGCTCTCGCTGCCGCGTGCGACCAGGCCGTCCGCTCCCGCGGCGACCGCCCGCAGGGCCTGCTCGCGATCGGTCACCTCGGCGAGCACCCAGTAGTAGTCGCTGAGTTCCGTGGCGTCCCACGCGGAGTCCACGCCGAGCAGCACGGTGTGCGGCCGACCCGTCGTGAGCGTGTCCAGGTCGGCCGGGTGCAGCGTGCAGCGCTCTCCCGCCCGGACTCCGAAGCCCTGGGGTTCGCTGTGGGAGAGCCGCGCCAGTTCCTCCCGTGCGGCGCGGTCGCCGGTGCCGAGGTCGAGTACCCCCAGGCCACCGGCCCGGCAGACCGCGCTCACGAGACGCGCGTCGGGCCGGCCGAAGGGGCTCACCCCTATGACGGTGTCCGGTATTTCCTCAGAAGGCGTCATCGGCGCTCCGCATCGTCGATCGCTACGGCTCGGCACGGCTCGGACGTTGAATTCACAATCGAGCCGAGAGCGGAACTTAGACGCGGGTCTCCGTACAGGTCAATGCTTGTTTCACCGCACCGGGAATTCCTGTGATCCGGTGAGCAACGATCTGGGTGTCGTTGTCATCCGGACTCGCATCGAGCATTCGGCGCCGCTCGAAGTGACCATGAGGCGGGGCGGCGGGAGTCTTTGGCAGCGGCGTATGAATCCCGCTGGCGGCGTACTCACTCGGACACGAAAAATTCCGCGCGTACACGCCGTCGAAATGTACCTGGAATGATTCCCTTGACCGTCAAACTACCTGCCAGTAGTTTTCCGGTCTGAAAACTGGTGCCGTATTTGTGAAAGGTAACGACGTATACGGCCATGCCCCATGCACCTTCATCCAGCACGAGAGGCAGCTCATGGGAGCCCAACACAAGAGATCCAGGACGCGCCGCGTCCTGAGCACGGTCGCCGCCACCGGACTCGTCACGGGTCTGGTCGCGCTCAGCGGTGGCACCGCCACCGCCGACCCGGTTCAGCTGAACCAGACGTACACCTGCACGTTCCCCATCATCAGCACCGATCCGATCAAGGTCGAGATCACCACCGACATGCCCGCCGCCATGGAGGTCGGCGAGACGGTACCCGAGTACGACATCACGGCCGTCACCGAGGTCAGCGAACGCGCGGCCCAGGGCCTCGGCGTCATGGGCGCCGTGACCCTGGAGGGCAAGGCCACCGCCGACGTCAACGTCACGCTGCCCGGCGGCGGGAATCTTCCCATCAAGGTGGTGAACACCGTCGCCCAGGCCGACATCCCGAACCCGGCGGCCGCGTTCGAGGTCACCGCCACCGGCAAGTCGCCCGGCGACTTGCTGACCTGGGCCGACGCAGGCACCGCCGCGTTCGACGTCACGGGGCTCAACCTGCACAACATGATCGCCCGCGACGCCTCCGGCACGCCGGTGCACCTCCCGCCGTTCGAGGACGAGTTCAGCGCGGACTGCACACTCGACGCCGGGCAGCCCACCACCCTGCACACCATGACCATCGGTGGCGGTGAAGTGGACCCGGATCCGAACCCGGACCCGAACCCGGACCCCGGACCGGACCCCGGCTCGCAGACCGGCGAGCAGGACCTGAACGCCACGGTCACGCCCAAGCAGGGTGGCGGCACCCTCTCCATGATCCAGGCGGGCGACTCGGTCGCCCTGTCCCCGGTCGAGGAGGGCACGGGCGGCAGCTCCACCGGTGACCTGCACACGGTCACCGTCTCCGACGACCGGAACGGCGCCACGGGCTGGTCGCTGACCGGCAAGGTCACCGACTTCACCGGCGACGCCGGTGCCATCGGCGCGGACCAGCTGGGCTGGACGCCGTCCTGCGAGACCGCGCCCGGCTCCGCCAGCACCTGCGTCCCCGGCACGGAAGGCACGGTGGGCACCGAGGGCGCCACTCTGGCGAGCGCCCCCGACGCCGCTCAGACCGGAGGCGAGTTCGCGGTCGGCGCGGGGCTCTCGCTCGACGTTCCGGCGAGCGCGGCCCCTGGTGACTACTCGGCGGTTCTCACGCTGACGCTCACCTGATCCCGCTCCCCCTCGGTGGGTCGGCCGTCCCCACGGCCGGCCCACCTCTTCGGCGTTCCCAACGTCGGCCGCTCACGTTCATCCGCCTCGCTCTGGGGGTCGCACATGCCCGACACGCACACCAGGAAAACCCCGCACAGGTCCCGCTCACCCCGCCCGTCGCGCCGCTTCGGACCGGCGCTCCTGGCCGTGCTGGCCCTGGCGCTCGGCCTGCTGCTGGCGGGCCAGCCGCCGCGTGCGCACGCGGCGGACAACGGCCGCTGGTCGGTCTTCCCGGCGGGCTCCGACCGCACGGCCGGGGGTGCGGCGCAGAAGCCGTACTTCCGTATGAAGGCCGACCCCGGTACCACCATCAAGGACAAGGTCACCGTCTCCAACCTGGCGAAGGAGCCCGTGACCTTCCTGGTCTACGGGACCGACGCCTACAACACCCCGCGCGACGGCGGCTTCGCGGTGCGCGAGAAGACCGAGCGGCAGCGGTCCGTCGGGCTGTGGACGCGCCTGGAGCGTACGGAGGTCACGATCCCCGGAGGCGGAAAGGCGACCATCCCGTTCACGGTGACCATCCCGCGCAAGGCGACGCCCGGCGACCATCCGGGGGCGATCGTCGCGCTGGACAAGCGCGTCGCGCAAGCGGAGGGCACGGGGGTCGGCATCCGGCAGGCCGTGGGCGCGCGGGTCTACCTCCGGGTCAACGGCGAGCGGTCGCCCGGCCTCGACGTCAAGGACGTCCGATTCGACTACGCGGTGCCCCTGGTCCCCGGTCTCGGCAAGTCCGCCACGGTCTCCTACACGCTGGTCAACAGCGGAAACACGCTGCTGAAGCCGCACGTCGACCTCAAAGCGAAGGGCCTGTTCGGCCGTACGTCCTTCCAGAGCGCAGCCGACCGGCTTCCGGCCGAGCTGATGCCCGGCCAGCGGGTGCGGGTCACCGAGAAGTGGGGTGCGCCGCCGCCGGTCGACTGGGGGCGGCTCGAAGTCACCGCGTCCGACGGTGACGGCGAGCTGGTGGCGAGTACCGGCACCGCCTACCGCACGGTGAACCGGCTGGCGCTCACGCTGGGCCTGGTCCTGCTGCTCGGTGGGCTGGTGGCCTGGTACGTGGTACGGCGGCGGCGCCGCGGGGCGCGTGCCGTCGCCGGGGCTTGACTCCAACGGGGGTCAGCGCTGACGGGGGCTCAGCGCCGGCAGGAGTCAACTCCGACGCCACGCGCCCGCGGTTCCGGGGTGGTCTCGCTCCGGAGCCGCGGGCGCGGTGGGGTCGGGGTCGTTATGGTTTCGCTGCCCATGTCGCCCGTGTCAGGCGCTCTGGCTCTGCTCACCGCCCCTGATCCGGCGTGCGGCGTAGGACACGGTCCCGATCCCAGCCGCGCAGAGTCCCCCGGCCGCGGCGAGCGCCAGGCCGACCCCGGACGTCCCCGTGTCGGCGAGCGAACCGCTCGAACCGGTCACCGAGGTGCCGAGCAGAGTCCCGGAGGCCCCGGAAGTTCCGGAGGCTCCGAAAGTTCCGCCGCTGATCCCTGAGCCGCCGGTGCCGCCTGAGCCGCCTGAGCCGCCACCCGTCGTGCCTCCGGTGGTGGTTCCGGTGGTGGTTCCGCCGCCCGTCGCGGGGTCGGCGGGGCTGGCCGGGTCTGACGGGTCCGTGGGCGGATCGGCTGGGTCCGAGGACGGATCCGTCGGATTCGCCGGGGGGTCGGCCGGGTCCGTGGGCGGATCCGTCGGGTCTGTGGGGTCGGTCGGGTCGGTCGGGTCGGTTCCGCCGTCGCCCTCGATGGTCATAGTGTGCAGCGTGGTCGGCTGACCGGCCTCAAGTGTGCAGTCCGCGTCGAACTCGCCCTTGAACGGCGGCAGATCCACCGGGTCGCCCGCGTCGTCTCGGGCGATCATGTCGTGCAGCTTGAGGCCCGCGATGTCGAACTTCGCGGTGCCCGCGCTAGCCCAGGTAAGCAGCCCACCAGGGGACTGGCCCGTCGCCGTGACCTCGAACGCGGCGGCCGGGTCGGGGATCTCGGCCTGGGCGACCGTGTTCACCACCTTGATCGGCAGCTCACCGCTGTCGCCAGGCAGGGTGACGTCGACGTCGGCGGTGGCCTTGCCCTCCAGGGTCACGGCGCCCATGACGCCGAGGCCCTGGGCCGCGCGTTCGCTGACCTTGGTCACCGCCGTGATGTCGTACGCGGGCACCGACTCGCCGACCCTCATGGTCGTCGGCATGTCCGTGCTGATCGCGACTTCGATGGCGTCGTCGTTGATGATCGGGAACTTGCAGGTGTACCTCTGTGTGAACGACACCGGGTCCGCCGACGCCCCGCCCGAACCGGCCAGGGCGAGCACCACCCCGGCGACTCCGGTCAGCGCCGAGCTCCATACCAGGCGTGGCACCGCCCTTCCCTTGTGCGTTCTCTCGCGTGCTCGCGTGTACCGCTCCCTGTCGTGCTGCTCGTCCATGCACTTCCCTACTTTCAAAAGACACAGTCGAGCAATTAGTACTGGCGGGTAGGGGGCCGGTCAATCAGATAACCTCAGATGGGATTTCCGAAATCCAGCAGTTGTCATCCAGATACATATGCCTACTCACCCAGGTCACAAAAGGTGAGGGAAGCGGCTGCCGTTCGCATCGGTCGGCGCAGCAGACCTTGACCCGGACCATACTGCTCAGTAGTTTACCGGTCTGAAACGTTGCCGTATCGATGACAGAATTCCGCTATGGCGACTTCCGCGTCTCCGGATATTCCCTGGACGACAGGGCCGGTGATTCCCAGGGAATCCCGGAGGCGCCGTCAGAGTTCGTGCCCACTCACACAGCACGAGAGGTAGCTCATGAGAGCTCAGCGAATGTCGGTCCGGGGCCGTGGTGGCCTGAGCGCGGTCGCGGCCGCGGGACTCGTAGCCGGCCTGGTCACCCTCAGCGGGGGACCCGCATCGGCCGACCCGGTACAGCTGAATCAGACGTACATCTGTACGTTCCCGATCATCAAGGATGATCCGATCAAGGTCGAGATCACCGCCGACATGCCTGCCAGCATGAAGGTCGGTGACGAGGTGCCCGCGTACGACATCACGGCCGTCACCGAGGTCAGCGCACGCGCGGCCCAGGGCCTCGGCGTCATGGGCGCCGTGACCCTGGAGGGCAAGGCCACCGCCGACGTCAACGTCACGCTGCCCGGCGGCGGCGGGAACCTGCCCATCAAGGTGAAGAACACCGTCGCCCAGGCCGACATCCCCGACCCGGCGGCCGCGTTCAACGTCATCGCCACCGGCCAGTCCCCCGGCGGGCTCCTGACATGGGATAAGGAGGGCACCGCCGCGTTCGACGTCACGGGACTCAACCTGCACAACATGATCGCCCGCGACGCCTCCGGCACGCCGGTGCACCTCCCGCCGTTCGAGGACGAGTTCAAAGCGGACTGCAGGTTCGACGGCGACCAGCCCACCACGCTGCACACCATGACCATCGAGGGTGACGGCAGCACCGATCCGACGAACCCCACAGACCCGACGGACCCGACCGACCCCACAGACCCGACGGACCCGACCGACCCGACGGACCCGACCGACCCGACGGACCCCACGGACCCGACGGACCCCACGGACCCGGCCGACCCGACCGACCCCACGGACCCGACCGACCCCACAGACCCCACGGACCCGACCGACCCGCCTGAGCCGGTGAAGCTCGACTTCGACATCAAGGGCCGCTCCGACATCAAGGCCGCCAACGGCAGCACCCCCCTCAG
>NZ_JBTVYK010000058.1:0-45140 GCF_054788135.1 Streptomyces sp. O3 | reverse complement strand
CCGCTGCCGAGGCCGCGCCGCGTTCGCGGCGTCGCGTGGCGCGCCGTGCGTCCGCGCCCGCCGGTGCGCCGGGGGCCGCCGACGCTCCGATTTCTGTGACCGCCTACGCCGTCGTCGCACCCGACGAGGCCGCCGAAACTGATGAGAGCGGCGTCGTAGCCGCGCCCGTGGCGGCTCCGCGTCGTCGTGCGACGCGGAAGGTGACCGCTCCGGCGGGTACTCCGGGGCAGGTCGCCCCGGCCGCTGAGCCGGTGGCCGAGGCGGCCGCTGAGCCGGTGGCCGATGAAGCCCCGGCCGCCGCTGCCGAGGCCGCGCCGCCCGCACGTACCCGGCGTCGTGCGACGCGCAAGGTGACCGCTCCGGCGGGTACTCCGGGGCAGGTCGCCCCGGCCGCTGAGCCGGTGGCCGAGGCGGTCGCCGAGCCGGTCGCCGATGAAGCCCCGGCCGCCGCTGCCGAGGCCGCGCCGCCCGCGCGTACCCGGCGTCGTGCGACCCGTAAGGCGACCGCCCCCGCCGGTGCGCCCATGTCAGCTGAGACCTGGACTGAGGAGCCTGTTGTGGCTGCCGCTGAGGATGAGTCGGCCGCCGTCGAGGCCGCCGCGCCGGAGGTTCCCGCTGATGAGGCCGCGCCGCGTGTGCGTTCGCGGCGTCGTGCGACCCGTAAGGCGACCGCGCCCGCCGGTGCACCCGCGTCAGCTGAGGCCGACGCCGAGGCCAGTGTGACTGAGCCCGAGGCTGAGGAGGAGGCCGCGCCCCGTGGGCGTACCCGGCGCCGGGCGACCCGGAAGGCCGCCGAGATCTTCACCGAGCCGGAGTCGGGCCCGGACCAGGACCAGGACCAGGAGGCCGAGCCGGAGGCTGAGGAGAAGGGCGCGCGCTCGCGCCGCCGCCCGCAGCGCCCCGCCGTCGCCATGTTCCAGGCGCCAGTGTTCACCGAGCCGACCTTCCAGACGCCGGAGACCGCCGCGGCCGCCGCTGCCGCGGAGGTCGTCGAGCCCGCGGCCGCCGAGGACGAGGAAGCCGCCCCTGAGCAGCCCGCGCCCCGCGGCCGTCGCCGCCGCCGTCGCGGCGAGCAGGCCGCCGAGCCGGTGGCCGAGGCTCCCGTGACCGAGGCCCCGCAGGAGACCGCCGAGGCCGAAGCCGAGGAAGAGGCCGAGGAGGCCGCCGAAGCCGAGGACGCCGAGGCGCAGGGCGAGCGTCCGGGCCGCCGCCGTCGCCGTGGTGGCCGTCGTCGCCGCCGCGGCGAGTCCGCCGAGGGCGAGGCCGCCGAGTACGCCGAGACCGAGCGGACCGCCGCCGCCGAGCAGGCCGAACAGGACGCCGAGGACACCGCCGAGCAGGCGGCCGAAGACGCTGAGGACGAGCGCGCCGAGCGCGCGGAGCCCGGCGGCTCCAGCAGCAGCCGTCGCCGCCGCCGTCGCCGCCGTCGCGCGGGCGACACGCCCGCTGACGCGACGCCGGGCGAAGGCGACCCGGAGCGTACCGTCGTCAAGGTCCGCGAGCCGCGTAAGAAGGATGAGCGGGAAGCGCCGTCCGACGAGGTCCAGTCCATCAAGGGCTCGACCCGCCTGGAGGCCAAGAAGCAGCGCCGCCGCGAGGGCCGCGAGCAGGGCCGCCGCCGGGTGCCGATCATCACCGAGGCGGAGTTCCTCGCCCGCCGCGAGGCCGTCGAGCGCGTGATGGTCGTCCGGCAGAGCGGCGAGCGCACCCAGATCGGCGTCCTGGAGGACGACGTCCTCGTCGAGCACTACGTCAACAAGGAGCAGTCGACGTCGTACGTCGGCAACGTCTACCTGGGCAAGGTGCAGAACGTCCTGCCGTCGATGGAGGCCGCCTTCATCGACATCGGCAAGGGCCGCAACGCCGTCCTGTACGCGGGCGAGGTCAACTTCGAGGCGCTCGGCATGGCCAACGGGCCGCGCCGTATCGAGTCCGCGCTGAAGTCCGGCCAGTCCGTGCTCGTCCAGGTCACCAAGGACCCGATCGGCCACAAGGGCGCCCGCCTGACCAGTCAGGTCTCGCTGCCAGGACGCTACCTGGTGTACGTGCCCGAGGGCTCGATGACCGGCATCAGCCGCAAGCTCCCGGACACCGAGCGGGCCCGGCTGAAGACCATCCTCAAGAAGATCGTCCCCGAGGACGCGGGCGTCATCGTGCGCACCGCCGCCGAGGGCGCCAGCGAGGACGAGCTGCGCCGCGACGTCGAGCGGCTGCAGGCGCAGTGGGAGGACATCCAGAAGAAGTCGAAGCAGGTCTCCACGAGCTCCCCGAGCCTGCTCTACGGCGAGCCGGACATGACCGTCCGGGTGGTCCGCGACATCTTCAACGAGGACTTCTCCAAGGTCATCGTCAGCGGCGCCGAGGCCTGGGACACCATCCACGGCTACGTCGACCACGTCGCCCCCGACCTGGTGGACCGGCTGTCCAAGTGGACCAGCGAGGTCGACGTCTTCGCGACGTACCGCATCGACGAGCAGCTGATGAAGGCGCTGGACCGCAAGGTCTGGCTGCCCAGCGGCGGCTCGCTGGTGATCGACAAGACCGAGGCGATGGTCGTGGTCGACGTCAACACCGGCAAGTTCACCGGCCAGGGCGGCAACCTCGAGGAGACCGTCACCAGGAACAACCTGGAGGCGGCCGAGGAGATCGTGCGCCAGCTGCGGCTGCGCGACCTGGGCGGCATCGTCGTCATCGACTTCATCGACATGGTCCTGGAGTCCAACCGGGACCTGGTGATGCGCCGCCTGCTGGAGTGCCTGGGCCGGGACCGTACGAAGCACCAGGTCGCCGAGGTCACCTCGCTCGGCCTGGTGCAGATGACCCGGAAGCGGGTCGGGCAGGGACTCCTTGAGTCCTTCTCCGAGACTTGCGTGCACTGCAACGGGCGTGGCGTCATCGTGCACATGGAGCAGCCGACCGCGGTCGGCGGCGGCGGTGGCAAGCGGTCCAAGAAGCGCGGCCGCGGCGCCGTAGAGCACCCGCACGAGCAGCCCGAGGCGGCCCCCGCGCAGCCGGAGGCCGAGACCGTGAGCGAGACCGCGGCGGAGGTGGCGGCCGAGGCCGCGGCGCCCGCGAAGCTGCCCGAGCCTGAGTTCGTCCCGGACGAGGAGCTGTACAGCAGCGCGGCCGAGGCGGAGGCCGCGGCGAGCCGTGGCCGCTCCCGGCGACGGGCGAGCCGCAAGGCGACGGCTCCGGCCGGTCCGGCCAGGGCGGCGGCCGAGCGGTCCGCGCCCGTGCTGTCCGAGGCGGCGGAAGAGCCGAAGGCTGATGCGGATGCGGCCCTGGCCGCGTCCGCCGCCGAGAGCGCGACCGAGAGCGCGACCGCTGAGGCGGCCCCGCGCGCCACCCGTCGCCGGGCTTCCCGGAAGGCGTCCGCGCCCGCCGGTGCGCCGAAGGCGGCCGAAGAGGCGGCGGCCGTCACGGAGGCCCCGGAGCGGGCCGCCGAGCCGGTCGCGGAACCCGTGGCCGAAGCGGTCGCCGAAGCCCCCGAGCCCGTCGAGGCCGTCGAGGAAGCGGCTCCCAAGGGCCGTGGCCGTCGCCGGGTCGCCCGGAAGGCGTCCGCGCCCACCGGGTCGCCCAAGGCGGCCGCCGAGCCGGTCACCGTCATCGAGGCGCAGACGGAGGCGCGGGCCGAGACCCCGGTCGAGGCCCCCGCCGTGGCCGACGTCGTCGCACCCGTCGCGGAGCCGGTCGCGGAGCCCGCGGCCGCGCAGGTCGCCGAGGCCCCCGAGGCCGCGGCCCCGCCGCGCCCCCGCAGGCGCGCCGTCCGCAAGGCGGCGGCGCCGACCGCGTCGGCGGAGGCCGCCGTGGTGGTGGTTCCGGCAGCGGCGCGTGACACCGCCGAAGCCCCGACGGCCGAAGCTCCGACGGCCGAAGCTCCGACGACCGCCGAGGCACCCGCGACCGACGGGACCACGGCCGACGAGGCAGAGGCGGCCCCGGCCAAGAAGGCCGCGCGCAAGTCGGCGAAGAAGGCCACCGCCAAGAAGGCCGCCACGAAGAAGACCACGACGGCCAAGAAGACCGCGGCCAAGACCGCGGCGAAGAAGACGACGGCCAAGAAGGCCGCCACCAAGAAGACGGCGACGGCCAAGAAGACGGCAGCCGCCAAGAAGACCGCGGCGGCGGAGCAGCAGACCCTGCCCTCCGTCTCCGCACCGGCCGACGAGGCCTGACCTCCGCCTGGCTCCGTCCCGCCCCGCGGGCCGGGACGGAGCCAGTCGGCCACGGCCAGTCGGCCACGGCCGGTCAGCCACGGCCAGTCGGTCACAGCCGACTGGCCGGAGGCGACTGGAGACGGCCGGACAGACGGGGGCTGGTTTGACCCTTTCAGGCCAGGCCCCGTAACCTTGACCCTCGGCGTCTGTTAGTACGCCAACCCTCTGAGCATCTCCCTCCCGCGCCCGCGCGGGAGAGGCCGCTCGTCCCTCCGGATCATCGGCGCCCCTCGGGGCCCGTGTGGGCGGCTGGCATCAGGGGTCCGTTTCGAGCGAAAGAGAGATCCGCGTGTACGCCATCGTGCGCAGCGGTGGCCGCCAGCACAAGGTTGCTGTCGGCGACATCGTTGAGGTTGACAAGATTTCCACCGCCCAGGTTGGCGACACGGTAGAGCTCTCTACCCTGCTGCTCGTTGACGGCGAGTCCGTGACCAGCGACCCGTGGGTGCTGGCCGGGATCAAGGTCCAGGCCGAGATCGTGGACCACCACAAGGGCGCGAAGATCGACATCCTTCGCTACAAGAACAAGACCGGCTACCGCCGTCGTCAGGGCCACCGCCAGCAGTACACGGCGATCAAGGTCACTGAGATCCCCACGGCTGCGAAGTAAGGGACTGAGGAGAGATGGCACACAAGAAGGGCGCATCGTCCACCCGGAACGGTCGCGATTCCAACGCTCAGCGGCTCGGCGTGAAGCGCTTCGGCGGTCAGCTGGTCAACGCCGGTGAGATCCTGGTCCGCCAGCGCGGCACCCACTTCCACCCGGGCAACTCGGTCGGCCGCGGCAAGGACGACACGCTGTTCGCGCTGGCCGCCGGCTCGGTGGAGTTCGGCACCCACCGTGGCCGCAAGGTCGTGAACATCGTTCCGGCCGCCGAGTAATCTCGGTTCCGTAGAGCGAATTCAGCGGAGGCGGACCTCACTTCCCTCGCGGGAAGCGGGTCCGCCTTTCGCGTGTTACGAGTAAGACATTCCGTGCACATCGCGTGCACAGTCCGTGCGTAATTCTGGAGGCACCCCATGACCACCTTCGTGGACCGCGTCGAGCTGCACATCGCCGCGGGTAGCGGAGGTCACGGCTGTGCCTCCGTGCACCGGGAGAAGTTCAAGCCGCTCGGCGGCCCGGACGGCGGCAACGGCGGCCGCGGCGGCGACGTCACCCTGGTGGTCGACCAGGCCGTCACCACGCTGCTCGACTACCACCACAGCCCCTACCGCAAGGCCACCAACGGCCAGCCGGGCGCGGGCGACCACCGCTCCGGCAAGGACGGCCAGGACCTGGTGCTGCCCGTCCCGGACGGCACCGTCGTCCTCGACAAGCAGGGCAACGTCCTGGCCGACCTGGTCGGCCAGGGCACCTCATACGTCGCCGCGCAGGGCGGCCGCGGCGGCCTCGGCAACGCCGCGCTCGCCTCGGCCCGCCGCAAGGCCCCCGGCTTCGCGCTGCTCGGCGTTCCCGGACAGGCCGGGGACATCGTCCTCGAACTGAAGACGGTCGCCGACGTGGCGCTCGTCGGCTACCCGAGCGCGGGCAAGTCCTCGCTGATCTCGGTGCTGTCCGCCGCCAAGCCGAAGATCGCCGACTACCCGTTCACCACGCTGGTGCCCAACCTCGGCGTGGTGACGGCCGGTGCGACCGTCTACACCATCGCCGACGTGCCGGGCCTGATTCCGGGCGCCAGCCAGGGCAAGGGCCTGGGCCTGGAGTTCCTGCGCCATGTCGAGCGGTGCAGCGTCCTGGTGCACGTACTGGACACCGCGACCCTGGAGTCCGCACGCGACCCGCTGTCCGACCTGGACATCATCGAGGCGGAGCTGGCGCAGTACGGCGGCCTCGACGACCGCCCCCGCATCGTCGTCCTCAACAAGATCGACGTACCGGACGGGAAGGACCTCGCGGAGATGGTCCGCCCCGACCTGGAGGCCCGCGGCTACCGCGTCTTCGAGGTGTCGGCGGTGGCCCGCACCGGCCTCAAGGAGCTCTCCTACGCACTGGCCGAACTGGTGGCCACCGCCCGCGCCGCCAAGCCCAAGGAGGAGGCGACCCGGATCGTCATCCGCCCGAAGGCCGTGGACGACTCCGGGTTCACGGTCACCGCCGAGGCGGACGGCGTCTACCGCGTACGCGGCGAGAAGCCCGAACGCTGGGTGCGGCAGACCGACTTCAACAACGACGAGGCCGTCGGCTACCTCGCCGACCGCCTCAACCGCCTCGGCGTCGAGGACGAGCTGATGAAGGCCGGGGCCCGCGCGGGCGACGGCGTGGCGATCGGCCCCGAGGACAACGCGGTCGTCTTCGACTGGGAGCCCACCGTCCTGGCCGGCGCCGAGATGCTCGGCCGCCGCGGCGAGGACCACCGCCTGGACGCCCCCCGCCCGGCGACCCAGCGCCGCCGCGACAAGCAGGCCGAACGCGACGAGGCCCAACAGGAATACGACGACTTCAAGCCCTTCTGACCCACGCCTGACCCACCCGAGCGGGGGGGGGGGGGGGGGGGGGGGGGGGGGGGCGCCGCCCCCCCCCCCGCGGGGGCGGGCCCGGGCCCAACCGACGTAGGCACCGGGACCGCCCGCTTTCGTGTGTCGCACCCAAGACTCGCGGTGGTCTGCCGCCAACATCATTCGCGGACAGCATCAGTGTGGGATTCCCCGGTGCGCACGGGGTGCACTGGGACGACACCCACGAACTGCTCCTGGCGATCGGCTACCACGACCTACGCGCCTACAGCCTGGTCACGAACAGCAGTGGCGTCATCACCGGACTTTCCCTGGAAGCAAAGCTGTCGTTCCAGGTAACAGGGCACGACATCCAGCCCGACTACGCCTCCGCGGACGTCTTCTTCACAGTGGGAGGAGACTCCCGTAACCCCGATCACGGCATCTGGAAGACCCATCTCAGGTGGGACAGCAGCAGAAGGGAGTGGTACTTCGCTGCCAGGACCAGGGTTCACGACTGGTATTTCACGAAGTCCTTCAGCCGACTCCCGGACGGGACGGAGTTCTGGGTCGACGCCCCGAACGCGTCAGAGTGGTGGAACGACACGGTCGGCTTCTCCGGCCGGGGCGACTCGTCCCGCAACGGCGCGCGATACTACAAGGCCCGCTTCTGGTCCCACGTCCTCACCTGACGAGCAGCGGCCGCGGTGTCTGCTGGGAGCGCTGCCGCCGTCCCGGTCTGCGTATGGGGGCGGGCGGGCCTGTTGCCCAGTGGCTACTAGGCTCGCTCCGCACTGGAGGGCAGCGAGCAGGAGAGGTGGATGGCGGATGGCGGCGAGGAAGCCTCCGACGGAGAGGCAGCGTCGACTTGGCGCGGAGCTGCGCACGATGCGCGAGCATGCAGGGATGTCGATCAATGACGCGGCCGTACTGCACCGCACGGACCGCACCACGGTGACGAACATCGAGACCGGCCGCTTCGGGGTCAGTACCGACCGGGTGCGGGTCTGGGCCGCCAACTACGCCTGCCCGGACTCGGCTTACGTCGACGCGCTCGCGGAGATAGCGAGGGAGCGACGTACGGGACTCATCAACTGGTGGGACGAGTACCGGGACATCCTGCCCGCAACCCTGCTGGACATCGCGGAACTAGAGCACCACGCCGTGGCCGTACGGGCCGCGCAGGTGACGACCATGCCCGGACTGCTCCAGCACGAGGACTATGTACGCGCGGTCTTCGAGGAAGCGGTGCCCCCTCTCGCATCTGCGGACTTCGAGCGGAAGCTTGCTTTTCGCCTGCGGCGGAGCCGTGTGATCGATGATCCAAGAGAGCTGCCGTGCACGTTCCTCATCCATGAGGCCGCTCTGCGGATGAGGTTCGGCGGCGTGAAGGTGGTCAAAGCGCAGCTTGCCCATCTTCTTGAGCAGTCCGAGAAGGCGAACGTGACCCTCAGAGTGGTGCCCTTCGAGGCCGGTGGCTTCCCGCCTGCGGCAGGTTCGACGCAGTATGTGCAAGGCCCGGTGCCGCAGTTGGACACGGTGCAGTCGGATGCCCCGGCGGGGGTTTCGTTCCTGTACGCGGAGAGTCAGCTGGCGAACTATCGCGTGTTGATGGACCGCATGGAGCGTAGAGCGCTTGCGCCCGAGCCGTCATGTGACTTCATCCGTGAGCTGGCCCGGCAGCTGTGAAAGGAAGCAAGGTGGATATTCCGTGGCGTAAGTCCTCGTTCTCGGACCAGCCCGAAAGCGCGTGCGTAGAACTCGCGTTGACGCGCGGCAGTGTCTTGGTCCGGGAGAGCGACGAGCCGGGGGTGGTCATCGCGACGGAGCCGGATCGGTTGCGGGCGCTGTTGTTGAGCGTCAAGGGCGGGGTGCTCAGCGGGCGCGAGTGATGGGCATATGCCAGTTACTCGACCAAGTTACAACTTGTTGTAACTCGCTCTATGTTGGGTCTACCGTTGGAGTCAACCTCGTTGGCTCACATCTGAGTTGAACGCGAAAAGCCCTGGCGGTGTCGTTACCACCCCAGGGCCTGGCCAACGCATGATCCAAGACCAGGAGAGCGTCAGCATGAACCACCGTATCGGGCTCGCCCTGCAACGAACAGCCACCCGCCTCCTCGCCCTCCTCGCCCCAGCCAAGGGACGCCGCCGCAGAAGCCGTACGGCCATGGCCCTGGCCACGGTCACCCCAAGGCCGCCGCGCACCGCGACCGGGCTGCGGCTGCTCGTCCGCCGGATCATCCCGCCGAGCCCGCCCCGCCAGGCGGGCACCCCCGTCACCCCAGCCGGACAGTCGACCCTCGACAGCCCGATCCTCGACGGGCCCAGCCCCCTCGTACGCCCCTACCTCCTCGCCCACGAACAACACGAGCGCCGCACAGCCCTCGCACTCGCGCTCGACGGCATCGACGTCGGCCCGTGGATCATCCACGGGCACCCCGTCGGAGCCCCCGGCAGGCCGGGGGTCGCATTCTGATGGCAGACTCCCGACCCGCCCGAACCACAGCACAGGGCCCGCGCATCAGCCGCGTACCCGGCAAACCCGTACAACGCGACGCGGACGGCCGCCTCACGATCCCCCTCTGGCTCCAGCAGGACGGCAGATTCGACACCGACCTCACCCTCCGCCTCACCCCCGCCGAAGCAGAAACCCTCCACGCACAACTCTGCTACGCCCTGGACACCGACCCCGTCGCCATCCCACCCGGCCCCGAAACCCCGGACTGCCGCAAACCCGCACACGGCCCAGCCGGAGTCCACTGGCCCTGATCCGCCCCAACCCGACGAGGTCCGGGGGGGGGGACATCCCCCCGGACCTCGTCCCCTTACCCGGCCAGACAGAACTGGGCGCGGACCGCAGGGGCGGACAGACGGCCTCGGCCGTGCCCCATCCACCAGGAGCTTTCGCCCAGAGCCGGTCCCGCCCGGAAAGGCTGAGAAGAGTGCCCCTCTTCAGGGAGCGCTACCGTCTGCCGAAAGAGGCGCGTCTACGCACTTGGGGTCTTCCCGTAGTAAGGACGCACGGTCTTGTTCAACTTCCGCTGGATCAAGCGCAACATCCTGATGGTTGCTACGTCGTCGCGTCCCGTCGCCGTCTGCCACTCGACCCCTGATCCCATGAGATCACTGACGAAAGCGATCTCCGTGGCCAGAAGTACGCGAGCCCAGTCAACTGGAGAAAGCGGGATGTCGGATCCGAGCGCCCTGTCTAGCCTGCGAGTCTGATTGACGAGATCTTGTGAATCCTCAAATCCTATACCCGCGGCAAGCTGGTCACTGCAACGGGCCGGTCCAACCCATTCCAGGAGAGCTCGCCGCACCAGTTCGACCTCTTCCGCGGTGAGCAGTTCACTCGCGGCTACCTCACGGCCTGACATCAGTTCAACCTCTCCCAGTAGTCTTCCAGGGTGCTGGGGCTCAAACGGTAGATACTTCCGCCGTCTGGGTCCATCGGGTTGTGAATAACCAAGGTCGTTCCATCCTTCCCCAAGAAGGCCTTTCGTCCGCTGCCCAAACTCTTGGAGCGAGACGGATTCTCCATCACGTCCCGTGCGAGCTTCTCTAGATCGTCTGCCGAAACTCCTGGGAACTCCGATCCGTGCTTTCCATCGGCGTGGCCTCTAGCTATGTCACCAGCATCCTCGGCGCGTTCCGCATCTGTGCACCAATCAGCGTTGTGGACAAGGATGGGCGTTTTTCCTGCAAGCACATAATACGTGTGCAGATCGTCGACGGTGAGGTTGTAGGTCTTGGCGTTCTGAGTGAAGGAGCGATTGCCCTTCACGCTAACTGCGCTGCCATCGACGGTGCGCAGGGTCATCCCGCGGCGGAGGTCACCTGCTTCGATCCACGCCTGTTCGGATGGTGACCAGAATGGATGCTCAAATGTGGCGGTCAGTTGCTCTTCACCCTTGTGGGTGGTGATAGTGAGCTCGTTGAAGCGCTTGTCGTGCTCGGTGATAATGAGGTTCGTCACCGGTTGCGGGGTGGTCTCGCCGCTGATCGGATCGGTGGCGACGACGCGGTCTCCGAGCTTGATGTCCTCGATGTTCTTGGCCGAGTCATCGGCCATCAGTACCTTGGTGCCGGCGAGGAAGCACTTGAAGCACTTAGCTGCCTTGTTGACTCGGGAACTCTTGGCGATGTCGTCGACTTTGTCGAGGTGCTTGAGAAGCTTGAGCTTGCCGACGGGCGACACAGACACGGCTGCGACAAGGCACTTGCCCAGTGTGGGGTTCTTGAAGCAGTCCACGGCGTCGTCGATGCCAAGGACGTTCGTTGCGACCTTGCCTAGCTTCAGAGCGAGCCCTGGGTCGATCTCGGGAGGCTCAAATGCGTCTGGACCGTTCCTCGCTATGCAGCGCTGGAACTGTGTATCCAGACGAGTGGCGTACGGGTTGGGTGAACAGGTTTCCTTAGGCTTCTTCTTCGCCGCTTCCCTTGCCTGCTTGCGCTGCTCCTCAGCAAGACGGCGCGCTTCGGCTTCTTCGGCCTCGCGCAGTGTCTTTACCTGCTTCCACGCCTTGGACGCCTCGGATTTCGCTTCCTTCGCACTCTTGCCTGCGGCCAGAGCGGAGATGCGGGCGTCGTCGGCTGCCGCGTCTGCCTTGGCGGCTGAGGTGCGGGCGTAGTTCGCGGTGAATTCGGCCTGGGCGGCGGATTCTTCTGCGGCGTTCGCTTCCTTCTGCGCTCGGGTGGCGGCATTGCGGGCGGTGGTGGCGGATTTGGCTGCCTTGGTGGCGCTGGCTGCGGCGCTGTCGGCGGCCTGGTCGGCCTCGGATGCGTGCTTGGCGGCCTGGCGAGCGCTGTTCTTCGCTTCGGTCGCGGCCTGGTCGGCTTCGGTGGAGGCCTGGTTGGCTTCAGCTGCGGCCTTCGCGGCGAGCCAGCGGTTCTGCTGGGCCTTGGCCGCGACGACGGAGCCTTCCGCGATCAGGCGCTCAACCTGAGAGACGTGAGTCGCGGCGAGCTGGTCCTTGCGGTCGGCCATGTGCTGGCCGACCAGGACGAACTCGTGGAGGCGGTCGGGCGACTCGTACAGGGCGATCTTGGCTGCGGCCTTCACTTCGGGGCCGCCGTCGTTGAACAGCTTGCTGGCGATGACCCGTTCGTCGGTGTTGAGCGCGGTGTACTGGCCGCTGTTGAGGAAGCCGAGCAGTGCTTGGGTGCTGCCGTCGGTCAGCGCCTTCTTGGCTGCCTCTTGGACGCTGGGGCCGCCACTGTTGTAGATCTTGGAAACTTCGACACGGTAGTCCGTGTTCGCGGCCTTGTGCTGACCGGTCGTGTAGAACTCACGGATCTGCTGCTCTGTGCCCTTGAGAGCCTCGGCAGCCGCAGTGCGAACAGCATCGTAGGGGCTGGTGGTGGCCAGCTCGGAGACCTGCTGTCGGATCTCGTCCTGTTCGGCCTGCTTCCAGCCGGTGCGCAGGTACTCCAGTACGTTTTCGTCAGTACCGGAGAGTGCCTGTGCGGCGGCGTGCTGTCGCCAGGAGCCGAAGTGCTTCATCGCCCGCAGGGCCACCTCACGGCCCTTGGCGGCGATCGCCGAGGTGTCGGCGTCGGGCTTGGCCGCCTCGGCGGCCAGAGCGTCGGCGTCGTCGGCGATCGCCTTGCCCTCGATCACGATGCCGGAGACGGCCTTGGTGAAACGGTTACCGGCTGCCTTGTGGGACTTGGCGCGTTCGATGGCGGCGGCGGTACGGGTGGCGAGGTCCTCGGCCTCGGTCTCGCGAGCGACCGCGAAGGCCTTCTTGGCCGTCGCGACCGCCGCAGTCGCGCTGTTCGCGGCGATCTTGGCCGCGTTGGCCTGCTTGGTGGCCTCGGCTGCCGCGTCACTGGCTTCACCAGCGTGTTCGGCGGCGTACTCAGCGGCCGTGGCCGCCTTGTTGGCATGCGTGGCAGCCGAGTTGGCCGCATCGCGTGCTCCCGCGGCGGCGGTGGCGGACTTTCGGGCCAGCGTCTCAGCGGCGTTGGCCGCGCGGTCGGCCTCGCGGGCGTGCCGACGGGTTTCGGCGGCTGCGGCCTTGGCCTGGCTGGACGAGACCCCGGCGGCGACAGCATGCGCGTTCGCCTCTTCTGCCGAGTCGGCAGCGGCCTTGGCGTTGGTGCTCGCGCTCTTGGCTGCCTTGACCGCGGTCGCGGCGGCCAGGGATGCCTTGCCTGCCTGATCTGCGGCCTTGGCCGACTCCGTGGCGAGCTTCGCAGCCTTGCGGGCGTTCTTGGCCTGCTTCCTGGCGTTCTCGGCCTGATCCTTGTCCTTGCCTGCGGCGATGGCGGCCTTGTAGGCGCGCGTCGCGGCGTCGGCTGCGGCCGCGGCGGCGTTGGCGGTCTGCGCGGCCGCCAGAGCAGCGATCCGGGCAGAGCGGTTGGCGGCATTGGCCGCCCCGATCGCAGTCTGCGCCGCGGACGCGGCGGAGCGAGCAGCGTCTGCGGCCTGCTTAGCCTTGACTGCGGCGCGCTTGGAGTCCTTCCTGGCGGCTTCCGTCTCCTCGGCGGCCTTCTTGGCGGCCTTCTTTGCCAGTTCCGAGGCCGCGATCGCCTTCGCCGAGGCCTCTTGTGCGGACTTGGTCGCGTTCTCGGCCCGCTTACCGGCCTTGATGGCCTGCTCGGTGAGCTGGGCGATGGTGGCGTGTTCCTGGTCGCGATTGCGCGCCACGAACTGGCCGACCTCCAGGAACTCGACAACGTCGTCGGGGGTGCCACGGAGGGCCAGCTCGGCGGCGGCCTTCATGTTCGGGCCACCGCTGTTGTGGAGCTTGGCGACCTCGACCCGGTTGTCCGTCTGGCGGGCGGCGTACTGGCCTTCCTCCAGGAACTTGGTGACGTCCTGTGGAGTGCCTCGCAGGGCCGCTTCGCCCGCGTCCTTCACTCCCCAGCCGCCAAAGTTGACAACCCGTGCGGCCAGGACACGCTGATCCTGCTCGTGCGGTGCCTGCCAGCCGTCTCGCAGAAACGTCCGCAGTTCCTCCGGCGTACCTAGCAAGGCCTGCTTGGCAGCCTCACGTACGGCGGGGCCGCCCGCGTTCAGGATGCGACTGACGTCGACACGGTCGTCGATCTGGCGGATCGCTTCCTCGGACTTGAGGAACTGTCTGAGGTCCTCCTCGCTGCCGAGTAGTGCCTGCTCGGCAGCCTCTCTCACACCAGCGCCGCCGTTTTTCCAATACGCAACCACCAATCCACGATTTGACGGCGGGTTGGACTCCGCAGAGGCGGCGGGTGTGGCTCCTAGTAGGCCGGCAAGCAGAGCGGCGGACAGCACCACCGCGCTCGCCCCGCGAGGCACAGGCCTTCTATCTATGGCTCTGCGCCCACCCCTGTGGCTAGGCCACAGCCGTCTGAGGCGCGTCCGCTGTATCACCTGATACTCCCTTTCCAAGTGACGTCTTAATCTGCCAACACCAACCACGAGCTGAGGAATAGTCGCGCATGTCCGTTTCGATCCAGGTTGCCTGTAAGTGAATCGTCACAGCTAGATAACGCAGACGTCTTTCTTAATCCGTGTGTGACTCACCGCCACCCCCCTCAGGCTCTACGGCGGTTGGCAGTGCCTTCGCGTGGATCTTACATATGGTTTACTTCCGTGAACCTCGGGGGATGAGACCCCCTTTCGCTTCTCGTGGAAAGAGAGAGTCATGGCGATATCACGTGTCCGCAGGGCACTCACCATCGGGGCCACCTCCCTTGCGGCCGCCGCTGCTTGTCTCAGTGTCACAGGTCTGACCTCGGCGCAAGCAGTCCCCCAGCCTCCTGCTTCGGCTCCCCTGGCTGTGGAGGCCGACGGGATGCCGAGCGCGGTGGAGGACTTCAACTACCCCGGCGCTGCCAAACTCCTGGAGGACCGAGGAATTGCCCTGAAGCGTGGTGATGGTCACATCGTCCTCACGGGCATCACTGAGGTCAACCAGTGCACCTCTGACCCCTCCAATATTTTCGTGGAGTCGCGTCTCGGGTTCTTCTGCTTCAAGTCCAATGCCAAGACTGGCTACTTGACCATGGAGCTTCCCAAGACCTTCAACATTTGGACCGGCGCTCAGCCCGTCGAGGCCACGCTGACCGCCGACGGCAAGGAAACCGTTGTCGATGCCGCCGCCAATAAAATGACGACCGTCGGCGAGACCGGTAACAGTGGCCGACAGTCCGCTCTGGTCGAGCTCCGCGTCAACAGCTGACCTGCCAGCGTCCCATCTGTCACGCTGCCCAGGCCGCAGCACTCCACTGCTCAGGCAGCGTGTCCAGCTCCGACAAAGGAAGCACATGTCTGCAAGACCATCTCGCGCCGACCCCCGGCGCACGGTGGGTAAGTCCGCGCTGGCCGCCCTCACTACGGCAATGCTCGCAATGCCGGTTCTGGTGACGTCGACGCCCGCCAGCGCCGTGAACGGCTCCCCGGCGGCCAAGACCGACTACGCGTTCACCGCCCGCCTGGACATCGGCGCTGGCAAGCGTGCTTGCTCCGCGGCCCTGATATCGCCGCGGTGGATCGCCACCGCGGCCAGTTGCTTCGCCGACGACCCCGCCACCGCTCACGCTCCCGCGGGCAAGCCGAAGTGGAAGACCACGGCGACCATCGGCCGCAGCGATCTGACCGCTTCCGGCGGGCAGATCCGTGACGTCGTCGAACTGGTGCCGCGTGAGGGCCGCGATGTGGTCTTGGCCCGTCTCGACCGGCCGACCACCGGCATCACCCCGGTACCTTTCGCCGCTGCCGCTCCCCAGGCAGGCGAGGAGCTGACGGCGGCCGGATTCGGCAGGACTCAGAGCGAGTGGGCACCCAACAAGCTGCACACGGCAGCCTTCCAGGTGGACTCCGTCGCCGACGACACCCTGGCGATCAGCGGCAAGAGCGCATCGGACGCGCTCTGCAAGGGGGACGCCGGTGCCCCGCTCCTGCGGGACACCAACGGAACCCTTGAGCTGGTCGCGCTCGCCAGCCGCACCAACGAAGGCGGCTGCTTCGGCTCGGACACGAACAGCAACGCCGCGATCGCCGCCCGGCTGGACAACACCGTCGGCGGCAACGAGATCACCGCCGGGACCACTCTGCTGCCCGGTGACACGCTCACCTCCAACTCGGCCCGCCTCACCATGCAGGCGGACGGCAACCTCGTCATCTCCTCCAACGCCGGAAAGTCCCTGTGGTCCACCGGCACCGCAGGGCAGGCGGGCGCGACCGCCCGCTTCGACACCACCGGCAACCTCGCCGTGATCGCCGCCGACGGAACCACCATCCTGTGGGAGTCCAAGACCTCAGCCCCCGGCGGCAAGGCCGTGCTCCAGAACCGCGGCAACTTCGTCATCTACGACGCCGAGGGCACGTCGCAGTGGGCCGCCGGCACGTGATCCGCCACGACTACAACGGCGACGGCCGCAGCGACCTGGCCGACTGGTACGACTACGGCGACGGCAGCGACAAGATCCACGCCTGGTCCGCCAAGGCGGACGGCGGCTTCAATGCTCCCCTCCACAGCTGGAAGACCGCCGCGGGAAACTACTGGGCCGAGAACATGAAGCGCGTCACCGGTGACTTCAACGGCGACGGCATCGGCGACGTGGCGACCCTCTACGGTTTCTCCACCGGCGAGGTCCGGCTGATCACATGGCGGGGCAAGGGCGACGGCACGTTCCATGGCCCCCTGCACTCGTGGCGGACCAACAACGGCTGGAACTTCGACGCCATGACCGTCAACGCCGGTGACTTCGACGGCGACGGCCGCGACGACGTCTCCGTCTGGTACGACTACGCCGACGGCAGCGACAAGCTGTTCACCTTCCTCGCCAAGCCCGACGGCGGGTTCAACGCCCCCTTCTCCTCCTTCCGCCGCACAGGCGGCTGGACCGCCTCACACATGAAGTTCGCCACCGGCGACTACAACGGCGACGGCCGCGACGACCTCGCCGCCTTCTACGGCTACGCCAACGGCGACGTGAAGCTGATCACCTTCACCGCCAAGCCCGACGGCGGGTTCAACGAGCCCGTCCACGGCTGGCAGTCCAGCGGCTGGAACTTCGACCGGGCCAGCGTGCACTCCGGCGACTTCGACGGCGACGGCCGCGACGACATCGCCACCTGGTACGACTACGGCGACGGCCACGACTCCGTGATCGGCTTCAACCCCAGCCAGGCCGACGGCAAGTTCGGCAACCGCACCGAACTGTGGACCGTCCCGGCCGGGAACTACTACCGCCAGAACATGAAGCTCGCCACCGGCGACTTCAACGGCGACGGCCGCGACGACCTCGCCACCGTCTACGGCTACTCCGACGGCCGCGTCAAGACCATCACCTGGACGGCCAAGACCAACGGCACCCTCAACGGGCCCCTGCACAGCTGGAAGACCCCTGCGGGGAACTGGACCTTCGACCGCATGCACGTCATCGAGCGGTACAGCCCCGCCTGAACACACCGCCCTAGGCACGTCCCTGGGTGGGCCGACCGATACCTCTGTTGTCGGTCGGCCCACCCAGGGCTCGACATAGAGGAAGTACGTTGCGCAACACAGGAATACGCACCCGGAAGGCTCGCGGAGCCCTGACCGCGGGCATGGCTCTGGCGGTCGCCACCGGTCTGCTCACCGCGACGCCGACCGCGCAGGCGGTCTCCGGCGAACCCGCGGCCGCAGACGAGCACGCCTTCACCGCCCGGCTTCTCATCGGCGAGGGCGACGCCACGCGCGGCTGCTCCGCCGCGCTGGTGCACCAGCAGTGGCTGCTGACCGCCACGAGTTGCTTCGCTCCCACTCCGGGCACCGAGGTCAAGCCGGGCAAGCCCGCGCTGAAGACCAAGGCGACCGTAGGCAAGCAGACCGTCGACGTCGTCGAGGTGGTGCCGCGCGATGACCGGGACGTGGCCATGGTCCGCCTCGCCGCGCCCGTCACCGCCGTCAAGCCGGTGGCACTGGCCGCCGATGCCCCCGAGGCCGGTGAGACCCTGCTCGGCGCCGGGTTCGGCCGGACGAAAACCGAGTGGGTCCCCAACCAGCTGCACACCGGCGAGTTCCGGGTGGCCTCCGCGACCGACACCACCGTGGCGCTGACCGGTCAGAACGGCGTCTCCGTCTGCAAGGGCGACACCGGCGGCCCCGCCCTGCGCCGCAAGGACGGCAAGGTCGAGCTGACCGCCGTCCACAGCCGTTCCTGGCAGGGCGGGTGCTTCGGAGAGACGGAGACCCGGACCGGCGCGGTGGACGCCAGGGTCGACGGCCTGGCGGGCTGGGTGAACGACGTCCGCAACCGCGACCGTACGTACTCGGCCGACATCGACGGCGACGGCAAGAACGACCTGGTCATGCTCCGCACGAACGGCGACATCGTGGTCTACCGCAACCAGGGTGACGCCTTCGCTCCGGGCCGGGTCATGTCCGGCGGCTGGGACCGATTCCTGACCTGGAAGGACCTGGGCCGCCTGTACGTCGCCGACGTCAACGGCGACGGCAGGGACGACCTTCTCGTGCACACGAACGACGGCAAGATCGCGGTCCGCACCAACCACGGTTCGTACTTCGACCAGGGCAAGCACTGGTCCGGTGGCTGGGGCCGCTTCATCGACGGCAGCGACCTGGGCCGCCTGTACTTCGCCGACGTCAACGGCGACGGCAAGGCCGACATGCTCGTGCACACCAAGGACGGCAACATCGAGCTCCGTACGAACCGCGGAACCTACTGGGACCAGGGCAAGCACTGGTCCGCCGGTTGGGGCCGGTTCCTGACCTGGAAGGACCTGGGCCGCCTGTACTTCGCCGACGTCAACGGCGACGGCAAGGCCGACCTGCTTGTGCACACGAACGACGGCAAGATCGCGGTCCGTACGAACCACGGTTCGTACTTCGACCAGGGCAAGCACTGGTCCGGCGGCTGGGGCAACTTCATCGACGGCACCGGCTGGGGCCTCCTCCGGTTCGGTGACGCCACCGGCGACGGCAAGGCCGACATGCTCGTGCACACCAAGGACGGGAAGGTCGCGGTCCGTACGAACCGCGGAACCTACTGGGACCAGGGCAAGTTCATGATCACGCTCTGACGCTGTGGCTCCATAAGGCGTCGAAGGAAGGGACGTCCCTCTCTGACCTGCCGAAGAACACACGCAGGCGTATGCCGAGGCGCGGGACGTGGCAGGTTAGGAGCGGGGAGTTCACTCGCAGTAGGCAGCGGTTTCCGCCGCTGCCTACGAGCGTGTGCACGAGTGTTCCGTCTTCCGTATGCGCAGCAGGCTCATCGGGCCTGGTTGGCAACTCTGCAGGCGGCCCTGGATCCCCGGCAACAGCAGGAGGGCGGGCACCGTCGGCGTCGACGGGACGAGCCGGACTACTGTGCAGTTCAGCTACGACAGTTCGAGCAGGTTGGCCGCTGGCCGAGGGGCGAGGTATGAGAATGACAGGGATCAGTCGACGGGGGCTGCTGCGCGGGGGCGTGGTGGTCGGGGCCGTCACGGTCGTGGGGGGTGCGGCGTCGGCGGCTCAGGCCGGTACCGCGCGTATCAATCCGGCTGTCTCGGGTGAGGCGGCGCATGTCCGGGCGCTGCGCAGGGCGTTGGACGACGCGGCGGCGGGGGTGGTGGGTTCGCACGGGGTCGACGGCAAGGGCCGGATCATCGTGAAGGCCGGGTATGCGGGGGTTCCCACCTACACGCTGCTCAGCACCTTGGTCATCGGCGGCAACACGGTCCTGGACGCGACCGGTGCGCGGTTCGTCGCCAAGTTCGGCACGGTCATGCGGAAGTACACGCTGGACCGGAGGAATCAGCACTCGCCCAGTCCTGAGTACGTCACGGACAGCCAGGGGTCGTTCAGCGCGCCCGCGGTCAGCGGCGCGAAGGCCACCATGCTGATCAACCATGTCCCTTCGTCTGCCACGACGGGCTACTCGGCGCCGGGCAACATCATGGTCAAGGGTGGCGAATGGGACCCTATTTCCGCGTGGGTGTGGAATGACTCCGGGGCTGCGCGGGCGCGCGCGGACGACGCCCCGCCGATGAACGCGCTGACTTTCACGCACACCCAGGATGTGGAAGTCGAGGGCGTGACGGTCTGGAACGTCAAGTGGTGGCACGCGGTCGAACTCAACGCCGTGCGCCGGGGTGCGGTCCGGGACTGCTTCTTCAAGGGCTGGGTCGAGAATCCGACGCAGGGCCTGTGGCATGGTGAGGCCGTCCAGCTCGACCTGCCCCTCTCCGGTAACACATGGGCCGGAGCCAGCGACGGCACCCCGACCGTGGATGTGCAGGTGCAGCGCAACTACGCGGGTGCGTCCGGCTCCCAGCCGTCCTGGGCGAAGCTGGTCGGATCGCATACCGGCGGCGAGAAGGTCGGCCAGGTGCACGCGCGCGTGCTGATCGAGGGCAACGTCGTGGACGACGCCAAGTGGGACGCCGTCGGGGCGATGAACACCACCGACATCGTCATCCGCGGCAACACGGTCAACAACAGCGTCGGCGGGGTCTACGTCAGTTCCCTGTCGGCGCGGAGGTTCGGCCGTCCGTCGGTCCAGGTAGGGCCGAATCCCGTCTCCGGGGTCGACATCGTCGACAACCGGGTGACGGTGGCGGCGGGCGCTTCGGGGGCCTCGCGCAACGCGGTCCGCGTGAACGCGGACACGGTCGGGTTCGTCTCACCGGTGAGCGACGTCGCGGTCACCGGCAACCGGGTCAGCGGCGGGGGCTTCTACTACACCTCGCACGTGACGTTCCGAACCGGCACCACACCACAGCGCTAGGGGGATTGGACGGCCCGGCAAGATTTTCGTGAAGTGAGGGTGTGCCTCCGTGCGCCGGTGACGCTCCGTCACGGGTAGCGGCGTCGGAGGTGCGCCATGAGGATGACGCGCTGGCGGAGCAGCGCACCCCGGCCCGGCCGGCCATGATCCTTTTCTGGAGCTTCAGGTCCGTGATGCGGCCTTCGTTGACGTCGGAGTTGAACGGGGTGGGTTGACCGGCGGGCGGAGTGCGCCGTACGCACTCCTGCCAGGAGCCAGCGCGTGCGTACTTGGCCACGGTGTGCCGGTTCAGGCCCAGCTCCCGGGCGATGGCGCTCAGCGAGCGGCCAGCACCGGAGACCGTGTGCACCGCCTCGAACAGCCGCTGAGCGTGTCGGCGCGCGGGAGTATCGGCCTCTTCGGACGGTTCGGCCGACGGTGGCGGTGAGGCCAGTTCGGGTTCAGGAACTGCGGCGGACAGGCAGCCGCGGTGGGCGGCGGCGATGTCCGAGACCCGCTTCGACAGCCCCTGCCACAAATGAAAACGGTCGCTGACCCGGGTGGCGTTGGGTGCACCGTCGCTGATGCCCTGCCGGTATTGAAGCGAGCCGTCGCGGCAGACGGTCTCGACGCCCGGATGTTGCCGCAGCCAGGTGGCCAGTTGCTCGGCGTCCCGTCCCGCCCAGAGCGTGAACAGGAGCCGGGTGTCTGCATCGACAGCAAGGTGCCGTAGACGTCGGCGTACAGCGCGAAGTCGTCCACGCCCAGTACCCAGGGGCGTGGCTGTTGGCGGCAGCTGCATGCGCATCAGGTGCACCCGCGCCGAGCCGCGACCGCAATCCGGACACGCCACCGTCAACAAGCGGGTACGGGCACCGATACGGACCACGCCACCCACCGACCACACCCGCTCCACCTGCACCGCATCCAAGTGCGGCGACACAACTCGTACGAGGTCATCACACTCACCGACCCTGCCGCTACCCGTGACGGAGCACCACCGGCGCACGGAGGCACACCCCCGCTTCACGAAAATCCTGCCGGGGCCACGTTCGAGCCTGCCCATGGTCCTCGTGCAGCGCGAGATCCCCGGCGGCGCGGGCACCGCCGCCGCGCTGTGCGCGCTGGCCTGCGTGCCGTCCGGGCGCGCGGGGAGGAACCTGCCGGAGTGAAGCGGGCGGCTACCAGGTGCCCCGGACTTCTTCAGGGCTGGAGCCGAAGACGAGGTCGAGGACGCGGCTCATGCGTGGGTCGTAGACGTGGGCGTCCGGCTGGGCGACGTCCTCGGAGCGGCTGTAACGCCAGCCGCTGTTCACACCCGCGAAGTGTCGGTGGTGGATCTTGTCGGTCTTCACGGTTCCCGAGCCTGCGACGCTGTGCACGCGCCACTGCGTGGTCATCTCGTCCACGACGCCCGGCAGGGCCGCCCACTTCACCGTCGTCGTGCCCTTGGAACGGTGGTGGTAGTCAGTGAAGCGGCGCTGGCGGTCGGAGGCCATCGGAGTGCGCGTCGCCTTGGCCATCCAGTAGCCGGAGAACATCACGACGCCGGTCTCCGACTCGGCGGCGTGATCGAAGACGGACCGGCCGTCATCGGCGAGCATCAGCTCGTCGATGTCCGCGCTGATCACACCGGCCGCCTGGGACAGATAGCGGAAGCGGCCGTGCTCCAGGAGCCCGTACTGACAGTAGTCCGAGTCCCAGACCTTGTTGGGGCCGCCCTGCGGGCCGAAGGGGAACGGCCAGTCCACGACGACGGCCGTGGTGATTCCGTCCACCTCCGCGATGGCGTCGGCGACGTCTTGCGGGGTGTAGCGCGTGGAATTGTTGTCGTAGAAGACGATTCCGGTCACCCCGTGCACGAGGTGGTAGTAGCGCAGGAAGTCCTGGATCCAGACGAGGTCGTTGTCCTTGGACTTCGTGATGATCGTGCGCTGCCCGGCGAAGAGGTCCGACTCGTTCGGCGCGATCTCCGCGCTGAACCTGTCGTTCCCCAGGCTGAAGGACAGCTCGCGGCCCGCACCGGCCCCCGCGATCACCGAGCGCTGCGTGCGGCCCCAGTCGCGGAGATCGAGGGCGTCCGTGACGTCGGCACCGTCGACGCGCCAGGCCCCGTTGCTGAGCGGAGCCTTGAGGTTGCTCACCGGCGGGCCGCTCAGCCACACGTCGTCGCCGTACTGGAAGGCGTCGTAGAAGAGGGTGCGGTCGTCGAACTGCTCAAGGTATTCGGGCTGCCGGTCCTCCGGCTTGCGCGGCGGCTCCCGGCGGAAGGAGGAGGAGAGGGGCAGCGTCACCGCGGACGGCCGGACTACCTTGATCGTCTTGTGCTGCGGTTCCCCGCTCGTCCGCCGCAGATCCCAGGCCCGGCGCGAGAGACGGACCGGTTCGAGGAATTCATCGAGAGTGAGGGCGCCGGAGCCGTGCGCGTACCTGCGGCGCTCCGCCTCCAGCTCGGCCACGCGGCGGTCGAGGCGCGCTATCTCCGCCCGCAGGGCCTCCGTCGACGCGTGGGCGTCCTTGACGGCTCCAGATGTCATTCTCGCTCCCGTTTCCGAGTGCCCTCCGGTGGGCCCGGTCGCCGGGTCGCGGCCGGCGGCGGTGCGCGCCGATGAGGACGACGTTCGCAGTCAATAAAGTGACAATCATACGGCAGTCCATCGCGGTGCCGCTTCGCGCGAGGCGTCTCGTAGGTTCCGCAACGGGAGGAAGGCGCATGGTGGACGTGCTGACGTGGACGATCGAGAGGCGGATGCGACTGCCTGAGCGCGCCGAGCTGCTGCGCAAGGAGCTGGCGGAGATTGACGCCGAGCCGGGCCGACTGGAGGCGGCCGAGGTGGTGTTCAGGCAGGGGGCCGAGGCGACGGACAGAGGGCGGCGGCCGTCGGCCATCGTGGAGCAGGAGCAGGAGCAGGAGCAGGAGCAGGAGCAGGAGCAGGAGCAGGAGCAGGAGCAGGAGCAGGTGGTGGTGACGCCCAGGGCGGGTGGGATGCGGCTGATCCCGGACCGCGGGGAAGGCATGGGGGTGGAGGTGCTCACGCCGGAGTACCGGCGGATCATGGAGATCGTCGCGAAGGGGTCGGGGCCGGTGATGGTCAAGGACGCCGCGCTCGCGCTGGGTCGGGAGAACACCCCGGTAAAGGTCGAGCCGGTCCGCGGCCAGCTGCGCAAGGTGTCCGACAGAAGCTGGCTGTCCCGGACGGGCTTGGGGCGGTACCTGCCTCGTTGGACCGGCCCTGTTGATCGCCGACTGGGGCAGAGCGGCCAGTTCTGGCCGTAACGCGAGGGCCTTCAGCGGGAGTTGGCGTTCGTGTGAGGAAACAGCCGCCCGCCGAGGGCTCTCCCGGTGTTGTCTGCCAGGTCCGGCTTCCTGCGAACGCCGCGGTACACCGGTCTCGGTGTACCGCGGCGTTCGCGTGTGTGGGTACGTCAGAGCTCGCGGGCCTGCTCCAGCATCTTGTCGACGACTCGGGCGGACGCGTGTCCGTCGTCGAGGTCGCAGAAGAGATGGTGGAAGCGCTCGTAGCGATCCGCGTGTTCTGCGGAGACGGCATCGATGTCGAGGATCGCGTCGATCACGTCCGATGACGTGTGGAGCAAGGGTCCAGGTGCGTCATGCTCGAAGTCGAAATAGAAGCCACGCAGCTTGTCCCGATAGTGCTCCAGGTCGTATGTGAAGAAGAGCATGGGACGCCGTGTGTGAGCGTAGTCGAACATGACCGACGAGTAGTCGGTGATCATGGTATCGGCGATCAGGTACAGATCGGCGATGTCCGGATACTCGGAGACGTCGAAGACGAAACCGTTGCCCGCCCCAGGCACGGCGTCCACGATGTTCGAATGGCGGCGAACCAGCAGGATGTGGTCGTGCCCGAGGCGCTCGCGGGCGTCCTCGACATCGAGCCGCATGTCGAACCGGAACTGACCCCGGCGGTGGGACAGGTCGTCGCGCCAGGTCGGTGCGTAAAGGACGACCTTCTTGTCGGCGGGCAACCCCAGCTTCTCTTTGATTTCTGCGGCCCGCTTCTCGCGGTCGGAAGTGTAGAGGTAGTCGTTACGCGGGTACCCGGTCTCGACAATAGGGCCGTCGAAGGCCATCGCGCGCTTGAGGATCGGAGTGCTGAAGCGGTTGGAAGAGACCAGCATGCTCCAGTTCTTGGCCTCGATTTGCAGCCGCTCGTGATAACCGGGGTCGAACTTCGGGGCAGCGATGTCCAGGCCGATCTTCTTGAGCATGGTGCCGTGCCAGGTCTGGAGGATCACCTGGCCCTCCCGGCGCTCGACCCAGTGCGGCAGATGCGCGTTCGTCACGATGTAGCGGCAGCGGGCCAGTGCCTCGTACCAGTCGCTCGCCATGAAGGTGACCTTCCGCACCGTCGACGGGAGCTCGACCTGGTCGTCTCGGACGAGCCAGAGGTGCTCCACGGGCGTGCCACGACGCAGCAGCTCCTCGTGGATGGCGCGAGGGCTGTCCGAGTACTGCTTGCCGTTGTAGCTGATGTACAGGACGGCATCACGCAGAGGTTTGTTACGCCCGGCTTCGTAGACGTTCTTCCGAAGCTGGTCCTGACGGTACGGGCCCCACTCCGTGATGGAGAGGTTCGTGATGCAGTGAAGCTGGGGGAAGTCATGCCAACGACCTTCGAGGGAGTACTGACGGCCGTTGCTCTCCCCGCGTACCGGCAGTTTCCCGATCGTCAGCCGGTCGAGGACGAAGGGGGTGTCGACGCCACCCCGCGCTGACCGCAGGAAGAAGTTCCAACGTCCGGTCTTCAGCGGGAGGTTGCCCTTCGCGCCGGACATCGTGCCGGGATCAAAGGAGGCTTGGAACGCGCCGTTGGGCAGGACTGTCAGCGGTACGATCTTCTCGCTGAAGAAATCGCGTGCTTTGACGACGAGGACGGACTCACTCAGGTCGGCCGGCGTGTCGCCGGAGATCAGGTACTCGCCGTCCTTCCATCGGACTTCGGTGAGTCTGGCTTGCACCGGGCGGCCGGCGAACTTGAGATAGCCGTTGTTGCCTGAGATCAGGGCGAGCTCGTTGCGGTCGGCGTTCTCTCCCAGTGATGTGGGCAGCCTCACCTGGAGGTCGGCGAGCCCCTCTCGAACGACAGTGGAGAACTCTCGCTCGTTGCCCGCGACGTCCGTGGCGATGAGCGCCGTGCTCCAGTTGCGCCGCGAGGACATGCCCGGATCGACAGCATCGCCGCCGCGATCTTTCTCGTCCGTCATGTCCTGGTGCTCGGGAAGCAGCGCGATGTCCTTGAGCGGGACACTGACCTGGAAGGACGTACGCCCGCCGACGGAGACGCCCAGTACCACGGGGTAGGAGAGCAGCTCGCCGCTTTTGCGATTGGTGACGCGCAGTGCCACAGCCTCGTTCGAGGCCAGACGCTCACGGATCTCACCCTCGATCTCCACGAAGTCGCCGGAAGCTCGATAGCCGGTCACCAGCGCGCGCACCTTCTCGATGCGGAGCTTGAGGGAGCCCTTCCTGATGGACGGCAGAATCCGGAAATCCTCGCTCAGCCAGTGGTACGGAGGGTGGTTGGCGGGGTGCGGCCCACTCGCGTGTACCGACCGCTTGCGTATCATTCCGGCCGACGCCAGGCCGAGTCCGACGTGCCAGGTGCCCTCCTCCCACTCGCTGCCCGTCCGGAGCTTCGCCGGGTCGATCGTGGTCTCCCAGCCGGCCCAGTCGTAGTTGTGCGACTTCTGCTTCAGATAGCTGGTGCACTCAGGGCGGTAGACGTTGCGCAACGGCAGCAGCACTCGGCGCCGTGTGCCGCCTTTCTTGAGCTGGAGAACCTTGACCGCGCTGTGCTTGGTGGACTGGTCGATACGGTCGATCCAGGCGTGACCGAGCAGGTGGAGCTTGCCGTCCTGCCAGGAGATCTCCTGCAACGGGGCCCTGAGCTTCAGGTCGGGATCGATCCGCCGGGCGGTCTTAGGCAGACCCGCCGTCCCGTCTTTCCCGAGACCGGCGAACTTCGCGTGCTTACGGCGCAGTCCCTGGATGCGGACGCGTTCACCGCGCCGCTCCCCGTTGAGCATCTCTACCAGCTCGCCCATGGCGTGCTTGCGGACGAGGAACCACTTCACCCGCAGGCTGGCCGGGAGGTTGAGAACCACCTGAGGATCGACCTGATTGAGATAGCCGTTGACGACCTTGAGGAACTCGGCGCGGTATTCCTCGTCGCCGTCCGGCAGGACACGGAGGAAGATCCGCAGGTCGCCGGTGAGCGCGGTCCGGTCGTACTCACGCTTGAGTTCCGCGCACTCGGGTCCGGGCTGAGCCGCCAGGAAGCGGCTCACGCTCTCGACGGCCGCGGTTCGGTCCCTGACGGCCTTGGGTTCCGTACGCTGCTGAGTGATCGAAGGCGCGGCCTCGCCGTCGCGCAGTCGCCAGTAGTACGTCGGTTCGCTGATCACGTCGACGGCGTCGGCCAGCACCTGAGCGGGCACGATGACGGGTGTGTCCTCGTACAGGACTCCCTCAGGGAAGACGAACTGGTGCTTTTCCCAGAAGGTACGGCGGAAGACCTTGTTACATGCGATCCGGTCAGTGAGCAACCGGCGGTCATGGGTGACGTGAGTGCGCTGCACCGCGCCTCGGGCCAGGATCCGGTGCATCGGCGACTGCCAGACCCGAGTGGCGTTGATGTGGTGCACGTTACCGGTGACGAAATCGGAACCGCTGGCATCGAGGGTGGACACCATGAGCCGGTACGCGTCCGGTGGAATCAGGTCGTCGCTGTCGACGAACGCGAGGTACTCACTCTCTGGTGACATGTGCTCGTACCCGGTGTTGCGGGCCGCACCGAGGCCTGCGTTCTCCTTGCGAACGAGCTTGAACCGGGGGTCCCGCTCCGCGTATTCGGCGGCGATGGCCGCGGAATCGTCGGGTGATCCGTCATCCACCATGATCACTTCGAGGTCGCGGAACGTCTGCGCAGCCAGCGAATCCAGACAGGCAGGGAGGTAGACCTCCACGTTGTAGATGGGGACGACGACACTGAGTCGAGGGGTCATGTGGCGCGTTTTTCCTTTCGGTTCAGACCCGCTCGACCAGCTGGGATGCCTGGGCGGGAGACGGAGCGTGGGTGCGTTGCTCGAAGGGGACGAAGGGCAGCAGGCCGTCTTGGCCGAGGAACACCCGGCGGACGACGCGCTCGGCCGCGCGCCCGTCGTCGAACTCGCAGAAGCGTCGACGGAAGGCGGCCCGCAGCTCACCGGCGTCGGCGGCGCACCAGCCGCCGGAGCGCAGGAGCTCGGTCAGTTCGTCCTGGGTGGTCGCCACGGCACCCGGCGGTTCCTCTAGGAGGTTGAAGTACGTGCCGCGGACGGCGGAGTAGGTGTCCCAGTCGTCGGCGAAGATCACGATGGGACGGTCGAGGTTGGCGTAGTCGAACATCGCCGACGAGTAGTCCGTGATCAGGCAGTCCGCGGCGAGGTACAGCCGCTCGACGTCCGGGTGTCCCGATACGTCCACGATGCGGCCGGCCGCCTGGAGTTCGGCCAGCCGTGGCGAGGGCTTGTAGAAGTAGTGGCCGCGCACCAGCAGGGTGACGTCCTCGCCCAGCTGCTCGGCGAGCCGCGCGAGGTCGAGCCGCGGAGTGAAGCCCGACTGGTACTCGCGGTGCGTGGGCATATAGAGGAACGCCTTGGCGCCCTCCGCGAGACCGAGTTCGCGCCGCGCCAGTGCCACGTCCGCGGCCCCGGAATTGATCAGTACATCGTTGCGGGGATATCCGGTCTCGAGTGAGACATAGGAACAGGGGTACACCCGTTCCCAGACGGTGGTGGAGAACTGGTTCGACGTGAGGCTGTAGTCCCAGCGGTCGCAGCGCTCCAGCAGCGCCTCGAAGTCCATTTGCGTCGAAGCGGGGAATTTCCGCTGGTCGAGCCCCATGGTCTTGAGCGGGGTGCCGTGATGTGTCTGCAGGTGAATCTGCCCCTCGCGCTTCACTACGCGGTCGGAGAAGTTCACGTTGTTGACGAGGTAGGTGGCGCGGGCCAGCGCCGTCCAGTAGTCGCGCGATCCCACCAGTACGGTGTCGACCCCGTCGGGAACCTTGTGCGCCTCTTCGGCCTTGACTGCCCAGAGGCGACGGACGTGGGGCGCCTGGCGGGCCAGTTCGGCGTCGATCGCCGCGGGGTTGCAGGCGTATCCCCGGCTCCAGTACGCGGAGAAGAGGGCCAGATTCTCGTCCAGGGGCAGCCGCAGCTGCGACTGGTAGTGCAGACCCATCGCGGTACGTTTGGCGCGCCGAACCTGTTCGCCTCCGTAGCGGCGGGTCACGATGCGGGCCTTGCCCGCCGCCTTCAGGCCCCTGAGCGCGGCGTACGAGCCGCGGGCCAGCAGGGCGTACTTGTAGCCGCGGGGTCCCGCGGGGCGCCGGAAATCCGCTGGTTCGCGCTTTTGGAAATCGGCGGAGGCCAGCCGGAAGAACTCTTCTCGGGATCCGTGGGGAAGTCGGCCCGACTTCTCGAGGATGGTCAGATAGTGGTCGACCATTTTCCGGAACAAGGTCGGACGCCACTTGTCCAGATCGGGATTCGAGTCGAGGTGCGCGAATACCAGGGAATACTGGTCGAATACGTCGAAGTGCTTGCGGCTGGCGGTGCGAAGGATGTTTCCGCCTTCGCGGCGCTGCCGATAGTGCACGCATATTCGGTCCAGCACGGCTATCCGCTTCGCTGAAATCAGCGAGCAGAACGTCCAGGGCGCGTCCTCGTAGTATCCCTCGGGGAACTCGAATCCGTGCTGGACGATGAACTGCCGACGGTAGGCCTTGTTCCAGACGATCTGGAGCAGGTCGAGCAGCTCGGGACGCTCGGCCAGCGCGAAGGACGCGGGTCCCCGCTCGGTCAGGACCTCGCTGCGGGTGTTCCGCTTGACCTTCCCGTCCCAGTAGGACCGGGCGTAGTCGTAGACCAGGACGTCCGGGTCGCCGGTGGCGTCCAGCCGCGCCGCGATCGCGCCGAGGGAGCCGGGCGTCAGGGTGTCGTCGCTGTCGAGGAAGAGGACGTACTCGCCGGCGGCCTCCGCGAGACCGGCGTTGCGCGCCCGGCCGAGACCTACGTTGCTGGGCAGGTGGAGCACGCGTACCCGCGGGTCGCGGGCGGCGTACTCGTCGAAGATGGCCCCTGAGGCGTCGGGCGAGCAGTCGTCCACCGCGATGACCTCGAAGTCGGCGAAGTCCTGCTGCAGTACGGAGTCGAGGCACTCCCGAAGGTAGCTCTGCACGTTGTAGGCAGGCACAACGAGGGTAAGTCGAGGCATCCTTCACCAGTCCAAGGGGCTGTGCGCGGGGGTTCGTGGGCTTCGTGGGCTGAGGGGGCCGTCCTCGACGCACAGTTCGGATGGCTGCCTCGGCGTTGCAACAGCCTAAATGATGCGGGACCATCCCCTGTTGCCCACGGTTTGCCCGCGCTTCACCTTGGGACGAGGTTGCAACATGCTAAGCGGTGACTTGCGGCAATAGCGACGAAGGTTGGGAATCTCACATTTGCCTGATTTGATTTCCCCTGGGTGTGCGGTCACCGTTCAGGAGAACCTCAGCTAGGGAGAAGCAGCGATGGCGTGGATGGTGACCGGCGGGGCCGGATACATCGGGGCGCACGTGGTGCGCGCGATGCGGGAGAGCGGCGAGTCGGTCGTGGTGTACGACGACCTGTCGACCGGCGACCGCGAGCGGGTGCCCGAGGATGTGCCGCTGGTCGTCGGCAGCGTGCTGGACCGGCAGCGGCTGGACCAGGCGATCCGCGAGCACGCTGTGACGGGTGTGGTGCACATCGCGGCCAAGAAGCAGGTCGGGGAGTCGGTGGAGCGGCCCCTGTACTACTACCGGGAGAACGTGACCGGGCTGCAGACGCTGCTGGAGGCGATGGCGGACGCCCAGGTCGACCGGCTGGTCTTCTCGTCGTCGGCCGCCGTGTACGGCATGCCCGACGTGGATCTGGTCACGGAGGACACTCCGTGCGCCCCGATGAGCCCCTACGGCGAGACGAAGCTCGTGGGCGAGTGGCTGATCCGCGCGGCCGGGCGGGCGTGGGGGCTGCGCAGCGCGTCGCTGCGCTACTTCAACGTCGCGGGAGCGGCCGCCCCCGAAGTCGCCGACTCGGGTGTCTTCAATCTCGTACCGATGGTCTTCGAGCGGCTTGAGGACGGGGTGTCGCCGTTGATCTTCGGCGACGACTACGCCACGCCCGACGGCACCTGTGTGCGTGACTACATTCACGTCCAGGACATCGCCTCCGCCCACCTGGCCGCCGCGCGCAGGCTGGCGGACGTATCGGACGGTGCGAACCTCACGCTGAACATCGGGCGCGGGGAGGGTGTCTCGGTCCGGGAGATGGTCGAGCGGATCCTCAAGGTGACCGGCCGGGAGGAGCTCACGGCCGAGGTGACCGCCCGGCGGCCCGGCGACCCGGCGCGCGTGGTCGCGTCCGCCGACGCGATCCGCGACGAGCTGGGCTGGAGCGCCCGCCACGGCGTCGAGGAAATGATCGAGTCGGCCTGGGAGGGCTGGCGCCACCGCCACGGCTAGGCCGGACAGAGCCCAGGCGAGACGCCCGGTGCGGGGAGGGCTGCCCGGCCCTCCCCGCATGGGGGCTCGCGGTCGGTGGTCGAGGGCGTCAGTTCTGTTCGCTCTCGCGCGGTGCTGTGAGGGTGGGCTCTCGCTCGGGGACGCACGCCGCGGCTGGCTCCCGCCGGGACGCCGGGATACGGGGGGCGCCCTGGTCTCCCCGCTCTGCCTGGCCCCTCTGCTCTGCCTGGTCTCCTCGGAGACCCTGGCCCCCCTGGCCCCACCGATCCCGCCGCACAGTCGCCGCCCTCCGCAGCGCCTGCTCCGCCTCCTGGAAGCGAGCCTGCGGTGACGGGTCCGACGGGCCCAGCAGATACAGCGCCAACGCGGCGCGCTCGTCGGCCAGTTCGTCCTTGTCCGGGTCGCGCACCGCGGCCAGCAGCTCCGGCACCCCGCACGCGTCCGGGGTGAGGATCGTGGCCGCCCGCACCGTCGGGAACGCCGCGCGGAACTCCCGCTCGGACAGGTCGCCCGTGTTGGCCACCGCGTACGGCTTGCCGCTGGCCAGGAAGTCCGAGACCACGCTCGACACATCGCTGATCAGCAGGTCCGCCTGGTTGAAGCACGCGTACAGCGGCGGCCGCGCGCCGGTGACGATCTGGTGCTCCCACTCGGGCAGCGAGGCCCAGTACGCCGCCTCCCAGGCGGCCTGCGCGTCCGCGACGGCCGCGGCCCGGCCGGGCTCCGGGCGGCCCTGGCGGAGCATCCGTTCGGCACTGTCCGCCCCGCGCCGCGGGGAAACGGAGGTCAGCCGGTCCAGCTCCGCCGCCCGCCGGGCGAGCTCGGCCTGCCGCTCCGGCCCCGGACGGTCCCCCGAGCGCCGGTGGTTCGCCGTACGGATCAGCTCCCGGACGCGGGCGTCCGCCGCCCGCGCGCGCGGGTCGACCGACCCCGTCATGGGATGCGGTTTGTACAGCAGCCGTACGCCGTCGTCCGCCAGCAGCGCCCGCACGATGTTCTCGCCCGCCAGGATCACCGACGTATTGCCAAGGTCGCCGTCCCACCCCTCCCACGTGGGCGCGTAGAGCACCGTGGTGAACGCGCCCGCGGGCGGGCCGCCGTACGGCTGGATCGGCCGCAGCTGAGGACGGCCGATCTCGACGACGTCGCGGTCCTCGACGCCGACGTCCGCGAGCGCGTACCGCTCACGCGCGGCGGGCCCCGCGACCCACACCTCGTCGTACGCCTTCGCGTACGGATTGCAGCTGGACGCCTTGTCGCTCTCGCCGTGATTGACGAAGGCGTGCTTGATCGTCGGGATGCGCAGGATCTGCGAGGTCTTGCCGGAGTTCGCCGGGTGGAGCATCACCTCAAGAGTGGAGCGCTCCAGACGCATGAGCGTGGCGACCTTGGGGAGACAGACGACGGGGATGTCCGTCGCCGCGATCTTCTGCACCATGAAGCGCTCACGCAGCACGATCAGCGGACGGCCGCCGAGGCGGGCGAGCGGCTCCAGCCACATGTTCGCCTGGTACGCGGACGAGGGGCCGCCCGAGAAGTACAGGCCCACGGTGGGGCGGTACTCCGCCAGCCAGGCGTCGAACCAGTCCAGCACCTCGGACTCCGACGCGGGGCGGCGGCTCGGGAGCAGCCGCAGCGACAGCTCCCCGAGCCCGACCGCGGCCAGCGCGACGGACACCGCGATGCCGCCCGCCGCGAACCGCGGTACGTCGGTCGCGGCCGTGAGCAGCAGCCCGCAGGTCGCGGGCGAGCCGAACGCCAGCAGACGGCGTCCCGGCCTGCGCAGCAGCAGGGCCGGCGGCGCGGGGCTCAGCCGCAGCGCTGACGCGTCGATGTTCCGGGTGACCACCGGCAGGGTGCGGGTGCGGCGGACCCAGATCGCCGCCGCCTGGCAGGCGAAGTGCAGCGCGTAGAAGAGCAGCAGGCCGTAGACCAGCGGCAGGTAGAGCGTCGTGCGGGCGTCCGCGTCGAGGTTCAGCAGCCCGGCCACCAGCAGCAGGTCGCGCAGCACCTGCCGTACGGCGATGTCCGCGCGGATCCTGGCGAGGGCCGACGCCATTCGCGGCTGCCAGCGGTGGAGGGCGGCGTCGGCCGCGAGGCCCACGGCCGTCGAGACGACCAGGAGCGGCACATCGGGCAGCAGCGCGCCCACCGCCTGGGCCGCGAAGGAGACCGTCAGCACCAGCGGGGCCAGCAGCCGGCGGGCGACGCGCGCGACGCGAGGGGCCAGAGGGGCCAGGGGGCGAGAGGTCGGAAGACGAGGGGCCGGGAGACGAGGGGCCGGGAGGCGGGGGATCAGGAGGCGAGGGATCAGGAGGCGAGGGGCCAGGACACGACGGACTGTGGGCACTGCCGGAACTCCAAGCAGCTCGGTGTGCGCCGGGGCAGTTGGTTTTCACTGGCTTCCAACGTTGCACTGGCCTCCAGTGGCGTCCAGTGGCATCCACGCGCGCGTACGGACTCGGGGCTTGCTGCGCAACATCCGGAGCTCGGGCGCGGACATGGCCCGGCCCGCGTTTTCACGCGATCGGGGTATCCGGGGCGCTTCCGGGCGCCGGAGTGGAACCCGCGTTCCCAGCCCGCGAAACGCGGCGGCGCGTCCCGCCCGCCTCGCGTAGATTTGCGGGATCAGCAGCTCAAACCAGTGCGGCCACCCCTAGGGGTCGCACGTGTCAGGCGTGAGGCGGAGCGTGGCGAGGCAGAGTGTGACGGATGCCCGACGGATCGTGGTCAAGGTCGGCTCGTCGTCGCTGACCACCGCGGCCGGCGGCCTGGACGCGGACCGCGTGGACGCCCTGGTGGACGTGCTGGCCAAGGTGCGCAGCGGCGGCGAGAAGGAGATCGTGCTGGTCTCGTCCGGCGCCATCGCCGCCGGGCTCGCGCCGCTCGGGCTGCGCCGCCGCCCCCGAGACCTGGCCCGGCAGCAGGCCGCGGCGAGCGTCGGGCAGGGGCTCCTGGTCGCGCGCTACACCGCGTCCTTCGCCCGCTATGGGGTACGCGTCGGGCAGGTGCTGCTGACCAGCGACGACATGGCCCGCCGCGCCCACCACCGGAATGCCTCACGGACCCTGGACCAGCTGTTCGCCATGGGCGCGCTGCCGATCGTCAACGAGAACGACACCGTGGCGACGGACGAGATCAGGTTCGGCGACAACGACCGGCTGGCCGCGCTCGTCGCCCATCTCGTACGCGCCGACCTGCTGGTCCTGCTCTCGGACGTGGACGGCCTCTACGACGGCGACCCGGCGGGGTCCGACGCCTCGCGGATCGAGGAGGTGCGCGGGCCCGCCGACATCGCGCACGTACGGATCGGCAGCGCGGGCAAGGCCGGGGTCGGCACCGGCGGCATGGCCACCAAGGTCGAGGCGGCCTCGATCGCCGCCGCCGCGGGCACCCCGGTGGTGCTCACCTCGGCCGTGCACGCCGCCGACGCACTCGCCGGGCGGCCCACCGGCACCCACTTCCACGCCACCGGACGGCGCTCCGCCGACCGGCTGCTGTGGCTGCAGCACGCCTCGACGCCGCAGGGCGCGCTCACCCTCGACGACGGGGCCGTGCGCGCGGTGGTCCAGCGGCGCAGCTCGCTGCTGCCCGCGGGCATCCAGGCCGTGGAGGGCGAGTTCGCCGCGGGCGACCCGGTGGAGCTGCGGGACGCGGCGGGGCGCGCGGTGGCGCGCGGGCTCGTCAACTTCGACGCCAAGGAGATCCCCCAGCTGATCGGACGCTCGACTCGGGAGCTGGCCAGGGAGCTGGGGCCCGCGTACGAGCGCGAGGTCGTGCACCGGGACGACCTGGTGCTGCTGCCCGCGTAGCCAGGCCGAAAAGGTGCGGTTCGCCCGCACTAAGTGAGGGACCTTCCGGAAAACGGTCACGCGGACCGGCCCTAGCTGGTCAACTTTGAAGCGGGGAGTTCGGGCACCACGAACGCAGATCTGGAGGCCGCTGGTGAGACGAGTGCGCCCTGGGACGGCGGGGCGAGGCTCCGCTGAGCGGGCACTGACGAGCGTCGCGGCGGGAGCGGACTACGCGGACCACACGGCGGACGGCGCGAACACGGACACGGACGCGGACCCCGGCGGCGAGGGCGCGGCCGCGCACGGAGACAGGGCCGCACGCCCCGGCGACGCGGGCGTGACCGGCGGCGAGCGGCAGCCCCGGCTCTGGCACGTCACGCTGAGCGCGTCCGGACCGCCCGCGCCGCTGCCGGACATCCGGCGCGGCCTGGAGCAGCTCGCCCACGACCACCCGTTCCTGCTGACCAGCCGGTACGCCGAGGACCACGCGGAGATCCGCTACTGGGAGGAGGCCCGCGACCTGCACGACGCCGCCGCGGTCGCGCTGCGGCTGTGGGGCGAGCACCGGCAGAGCGCGCGGCTGCCCGCGTGGGAGATCGTGGGCCTTGAGGTCATCGACCGCGACACCTACCACCAGCGCGTCGCGGAGGGCTACGGCCCGCCCCCGGCTGTTCCGGTCGGCGTCCATCCCTTTTAGCGCCTAAACCGGCGCCGCTCTCGCGGACCTGGTTGCTCGCCGTGGGGGTTGCTCAATTGGTGGTTGCGGTGTGGGTGTGGGGGAGTGGGTCCCTGGCTGTGTCTCGGAGTGCGGGATTGCCGCTGGATGGTCAGGCCGCCCCGGCTACTCTTCGGGCATGACTGTGCCCTCCTCGCTCTCCCCGTACGACGACATGTCGGCCGTCGCCCAGGCCGCCTACCGCGCCCGCGGCGCCGCCGCCCAGATCGCGCCGCTGCCGCGCGCCGCCAAGGACGACGCCCTGCTGGCGATCGCCGACGCGCTCGAGGTGCGGACCAAGGAGATCGTGGAGGCGAACGAGCAGGACATCGCCAAGGCGAGGGCCGCGGGCACCAGCGAGTCGATCGTCGACCGGCTCACCCTCACCCCCGAGCGGGTCAGGGCGATCGCGTCCGACGTGCGCGACGTGGTCGCGCTGCCCGACCCGGTCGGCGAGGTCGTCCGCGGCTCGACCCTGCCCAACGGCATCGACCTGCGCCAGGTCCGGGTCCCGCTCGGCGTCGTCGGGATCATCTACGAGGCCCGGCCCAACGTGACCGTGGACGCCGCCGCGCTCTGCCTGAAGTCGGGCAACGCCGTACTGCTGCGCGGCTCGTCCTCCGCGTACCACTCCAACACCGCGCTGGTGCGGGTGCTGCGGGACGCCGTCGGCGGGGCCGGGCTGCCCGCCGACGCGATCCAGCTGGTGCCCGGCGAGAGCCGGGACTCCGTACGGGAGCTGATGCGCGCCCGCGGCCTGGTCGACGTGCTGATCCCGCGTGGCGGCGCCTCGCTCATCCGTACCGTCGTCGAAGAGTCCACCGTCCCGGTCATCGAGACCGGCACCGGCAACTGTCATGTGTATGTGGACGCCCAGGCCGACCTGGACATGGCCGTGGAGATCCTGGTCAACTCCAAGGCGCAGCGGCCCAGTGTGTGCAACGCGGCCGAGACGCTGCTCGTCCACCGGGACATCGCGGACGCCTTCGTGCCACGGGCGCTGGACGCCCTCGCCGAGGCCGGGGTCACCGTGCACGCGGACGAGCGGATCGCCGCGTACGCGGACGCCTCCAAGGCCACCGTGGTGCCCGCGACCACCGAGGACTGGGAGACCGAGTACCTCTCGTACGACATCGCGGCCGCCGTCGTCGACTCGCTGGACGCGGCCGTCGAGCACATCCGGCTGTGGACCTCGGGGCACACCGAGGCGATCGTCACCGGCTCGCAGCAGGCCGCCCGCCGGTTCACCCAGCTGGTGGACTCCACGACCGTCGCCGTGAACGCCTCGACGCGCTTCACGGACGGCGGGCAGTTCGGCTTCGGCGCCGAGATCGGGATCTCCACGCAGAAGCTGCACGCGCGCGGCCCGATGGGGCTGCCCGAGCTGACCTCGACGAAGTACATCGTCACCGGCGACGGGCACACCCGCTGAGACGGTCGTCGCAGAGGCGAACATGGGCGAATTCCCCTGCGGACTGCCCAAACCGACCCCCCAGGTCTACTCTGGATACGTGCCGGAGGACGTGGGGGGTACGCCGTTTCCCGACGGTGGCGAGCCCGACGACAGTCACGACCGCGGAGGCGCGGACGAAGAGTTCGCCTCCGTGGTGTTCGACGAGGACTTCGTGCGGTCGGCGCGGGTGCATGAGCCCACCGCCGTGGAGCGGCTGGTAGCCGCCGCCCAGGCGCGCGCCGACGGACACGAGTCCCACGACGGCCACGACAGCTATGACGGCTACGAGGGATACGACGCGGACGGCCGCCGCCACGGCGGGTACGGCGAGGACTTCTACGGCGACCACTACACCGGGTACGGCCACGGCTCGGAGCTCTACGAGGCCCCCGACCCGGAGGAGGCCCTGGAGGAGGGCGGCCGAGGCCGTCTGGGCGGGGCACGCTGGCATCGGACGGTCGCCTGGGTGCTCGCCGTGCTGATGGGTGTCGGCATGGTCGCGCTGGCGTTCACCGCCGTCTACCGGGGCGCCTCGTCGGGGAACCGGGACCCGGCCCCGCCGCCCGCGACCACGGAGACGGAGAACGCGCCCTCGACGTCCTCCGACTACCGGCGGCCACCGGTCTCCGCGGAGCCGCGCACCTCATGACGGTCCGTCAGAAGTTGTCCCGCACCGGGGAGTTTACCTGGAGTCGCACGGACCTACTCTGAAGGTATGACCGGGCCTGGAGACCCACCTGAGGGCACACCCGAAGGCGTCCCCGGTGGTGGCGAGGAAGAGTACCGATCCACTGTCTTCGACGAGTCGTTCGTCCGCGCTGCCCGGTTACAGGAGTTCTCGGCGCGGGAGCGGCTCACCGAGCACGCGCCCGCGGTGCGGCGGCTCGCCGGGCGGTCCGGCCGGACCGTCGGCGGGCTGCTGAGGGTCCAGTTCCTGATACTCGCGGTGCTGGTCGCCGCCGCCTTCGCCGCCGCGTTCTTCATGGGGCTCAGACAGTCGGAGCCGAGGGCGGTCGCACGCCCCGTAGGACCGCTGCGGATGACGGTCGTCCCGCTGGTCCCGACGGGTCAGGTGCCGGGGGCCGCGCGGGCCGACGTGCTCTTCGCGCGCTCGCCCGCCGCGGAGTTCAAGGCCGGTGCGGCCGGGATCGGGCTGCCCGCGGCGCGGCGCACCGAGCACTTCTCCGAGGGGCAGGTGATGACGGCGCTGACCACCGCCAAGGACTACCTGGTGCAGTCCTCACTCGACCCGGCCGTGCTCACCGGCGGCGCGGTGCGGCCGGTGCGGATACTGCTGGACGCGGACCAGTTCGACCAGTTCGACCGCAGCGTGCGGCACCCGGCCGCGGACGGACTGCACGCGGCCACCGGCTGGCTGGTGCGCTTCGACCCCGAGCGGACCGCGCTGGCCGACGCGCGGGTACGGGTACGGGGCAGAATGCGGATCGCCGAGTCGGGGCCCGACGCCCTCGAGGTGACCTCCGCGCACACCTTCGTCTACGCGCTGAAGCCGGTCGGCGCGGCCGGCGCGGCCGGTGCGGTCGGCGCGGCCGGTGGCGACGCGCGCGTCTCGCTGTTCACCGTACGGCGAGAACTGCGCTTCCGCTTCGACCAGGACGACCTGCGGCTGCGCAGGGCGGAGCTGCTGGCATCGGACCTCCAAGCCGGGCCGATGGCCTGCCCCGAAGACCCCGCCGACGCCGCGGAGCGGCTGCGCCCGCTGCTCGCGGGCCAGCGGGCCGAGACCGGGGGCCCGGCGGGCGTCGATCCGTACGCGACGGGCGGGACGCCGGTGCTGTGCGGGGTGCTCGCGGCGTCCGCACAGCCCTCGTCATCCGCCTGACGCCCGGCCCCGCCGGGCCTTCGGCCGTCAGCTGTCCGTGTCGCGGTCCTTGCCCGGCCTGTCGCCGCCGCCCTGGCCGTCCTGGCCGTCTCGGCTCCCGGCGCCCCGGAAGCTGTCGCGGAGCTTGCCGCCCAGGTCCCCGGCGCCGCCCGCGATGTCCGACACCAGCTTCATCAGCGGGTCCTTGCTGGTGCGGACCTCGTCGGCGTAGTTGCTCGCGGACTGCCGGAAGGAGTCCGAGACCGAGGCCTCCTGGTCCTCCTCGCGCCGCGGGTAGTGACCGTCCATGATCCGCTGGTAGTCGCGAGTCTCGGACCACTTCTTCAGCTCGGCCGCGCGCACCGCGGCGAAGGGGTGGGTACGCGGCAGTACGTTCAGGATCTTGAGTACGGAGTCGCGCAGGTCGCCCCCGGCCTCGTACTCCTCGGCCTGCTTCAGGAACGCGTCCACGTTCATCTCGTGGAGGTGGTTGCCGCCCGCGAGCTTCATCAGGCCGCGCATCGACGCCTGGAGGTCCTGGCCGACCAGGAGCCCGGCGCGGTCCGCGGAGAACTCGGACTTGCGGAACCACTCCCGCAGGGCGGTCACGATCGCCATGATCGCGATGTTGCCCAGCGGGATCCAGGCGACCCGGAGCGCGAGGTTGGTGAGGAACAGCAGGATCGTGCGGTACACGGAGTGGCCGGAGAGGGCGTGCCCCACCTCGTGGCCGATGACCGCGCGCATCTCCTCGTCGTCGAGAAGCTCGACCAGGCCCGTGGTGACGACGATGATCGGCTCGTCCAGGCCGATGCACATCGCGTTCGGGTTCGGGTCCTGGTTGACGTACATCGGCGGGACCTTCTCCAGGTCCAGGATGTAACAGGCGTCCCTGAGCATCGCGTTCAGATGCGCGAACTGGTCGTCGCTCACCCGCACCGAGTCCGACAAGAAGAGCAGTCGCAGGCTGCGCTCGGGCAGCAGCCCGCTGAGCGCCTTGAAGACGGTGTCGAAGCCGGTGAGCTTGCGCAGGGCCACCAGGGCCGAGCGGTCCGCCGGGTGCTCGTACGCCCGCGAGGAGATCCCCTCGAAGCGGCGCCGTCGGCGACCCGGCAGGTTGTCCTGGCTTTCGGTGTTCTCGGTCATGTGTGACGCCCCCAAAGTCTCCGCGCGTGGGTCTGCGCGCTGTGCGAGTGTTCTCGCCCCCCGGTGGAACGTCCAGCCTACGGGCAGGGTTCCGGATCGGGCGACGGTACGCGGCGCGCACGCCTGACGCCGTACGCCTGAGTCGGAGTGAGGACGCGGGAGGCCCCCGCATACGATGGGCTGGAAGCCTCAAGCCCGTACCCACCCGGATAGGTCCTGCCGACGATGAGCATCCTGCACAGCACCGCAGCTCAGCTGACCCCCCTCGCCTCCGAGGGAGGTTCAGGCCCCAACCCCCTGCTGACCGGAGGCGGTGCGTTCATCGCGCTGCTCCTGCTGCTCTGGATCACCACGCGCTTCAACCGCGACCGCTGAGCGGTGCGGCCGGGCCGGTAGGGTCTCCACGCATGGGAGAGCAGGACATGCCTACCGGCCCGGTGGACGACAGCGGCGCGCACAAGCGCCGCCTCGGCGTCATGGGCGGAACGTTCGATCCGATCCACCACGGCCACCTGGTGGCCGCCAGTGAGGTGGCCGCCCAGTTCCACCTGGACGAGGTGGTGTTCGTGCCGACCGGGCAGCCGTGGCAGAAGACCCACAAGACGGTCTCACCGGCCGAGGACCGCTATCTGATGACGGTCATCGCCACCGCCGAGAACCCCCAGTTCTCGGTCAGCCGCATCGACATCGACCGCCCCGGCCTCACCTACACCAAGGACACGCTGCGTGAACTGCGGGCCCTGAATCCGGACGCGGACCTGTTCTTCATCACCGGAGCCGACGCCCTGAGCCAGATCCTGACCTGGCAGGACGCGGCGGAGACCTTCTCGCTCGCCCACTTCATCGGGGTGACCCGCCCCGGTCACCACCTCGCCGACCCCGGACTTCCGGAGGGCGGAGTGTCCCTGGTGGAGGTTCCGGCGCTGGCGATCTCCTCGACGGACTGCCGTGCGAGGGTCGCCAAGGGGGAGCCGGTCTGGTATTTGGTGCCAGACGGTGTGGTGCGCTACATCGACAAGCGCGAGCTGTACCGCGGCGACTGAGCCGAGAGGGGCACCGGTGAACGACCGACAGTACGACCCCCAGTACGACCCGTACGCGGACGCGCGCGAGGGCGGGCAGGAGGGGCAGCCGTACGAGATCGTCGGGTACGACGAGTACGGCCGACCGGTGTACCAGCAGGCCGCGTGGCAGCAGCAGCCGCACTCGCACCCGTACTCGCACCCGCACTCGTACCCACCGCAGGCCCAGGCGCCCGAGCAGTACGACCCGTACGGCACGCAGGCGTACTACGGCTCGCAGCAGGTCCCGCAGCAGCAGGGGTACGGCTACGACCCCTACGCCGCCGCCACCGACACCGGGCAGCAGCAGCCCGCCCAGGGCTATGACCCGTACGCCCCCCCAGCAGCCCCAGCCCCAGCCCCAGACTCAGCAGACCCAGGTCCAGCAGCAGGCGGCCTGGGTCCCGCAGCAGCACCAGCCCGGACCGGAGCGGGAGCACGGCTACGAGCCCGAGCCCACGCCGGACCACGACGGTGACCGTGACCATGACCGCGACTACCGCACGGAGATGTTCGCCTTCATTGAGGAGCCGGACGACGACTCCGAGGACGTCATCGACTGGCTGAAGTTCACCGAGAGCCGCACCGAGCGCCGCGAGGAGGCCAGACGCCGTGGCCGCAACCGCACGGTCGCGCTGGTCGTGGTGCTCGTGCTGGCGCTCACCGGAGGCGTCGGCTACCTCTGGTACGCGGGCAAGCTGCCGGGCATGGCCGACGCCTCCGGCGAACCGGCCGCGACGAGCGGCCCGCAGAAACGCGACGTGATCGTCGTCCACCTGCACAACACCAAGCAGGGCGGCACCTCCACGGCGCTGCTCGTCGACAACACCAGCACCGGGCAGGGCACCACCGTGCTGCTGCCCAACTCACTCGCTGTGACCAGCGGCGACGGCGCCGCCGTGACCACGCTGGGCAAATCCGTCGACGAAGACGGCACGGCCGGGACCCGTGAGGCGATCGACACGCTGTTGGGCACCCGGATCGAGGGCAGCTGGCGACTGGACACCCCGTATCTGAACAACCTCGTCGAGCTGGTCGGCGACATCGAGATCGACACGGACACCGACGTCCCGGACCCCAAGGGGACCGGGAAGGACGCCAAGGACGCCAAGGACGCCGAGAAGGACGCGTCCCCGCTGGTCAGCAAGGGCGAGCAGCAGACACTCAGCGGCCCGATGGCGGTCGCGTACGCCACCTACCGCGCGCCGGGCGAGGCCGAGACCGCGCAGCTGGAGCGGTTCGGCGCGGTCCTGCGGGGCGTGCTGCGCAAGATGCCGACCGACCCCGACGACGCCACCGTCACGGTCAAGACGCTCGCCCAGATCCTGGACCCGTCGCTGAACGAGAAGGACCTGGGCGTATCGCTGGCCAAGCTCGCCGAGCACGCCAAGGAAGGCGCCTACGACACCCGAGTGCTGCCGGTCCGAGGCGACGGCACGCTGACCGACAAGGCCACCGAAACCGTGGTCAAGGAGGTCCTGGGCGGCACGGTCAGCGCCCCTGAACAGGGCACGCCGCCCCGCGTGGACGTCTCCGGCGACAAGCAGGCGGTCGCCAGCGCCCGCGTCTCGCTGGTCAACGGCGGCTACACGGTGGTCTCCGGCGGCACGGACGCCTCGCCGCCGGGCAGCACCCAGGTCAGGTACGCGGACGCCGCCCGGAAGGCGGAGGCGGTCGAGGTCGCCAAGACGCTGGGGCTCTCGGCGAGCGCGGCCAAGAAGGGCGAGGTCGCGGCGAACGCGGACATCACGGTGGTCCTGGGCACGGACTACGAGGCCGGGTAGTAGCCGTGTGGCGCACGGGCGCGGTGCCCGGCGCGGCACCCGCGTCCGGGCGGGATCGCTTAAGCGCCGGGCGGGATCGCTTAAACGTTTGGGGTGCTGTCGGCGGTCCGTGAGACCCTTGAGGTACCGCTGACGCGGGGCAGCATCACGCGCGGCCACGCCGCGCACCCCCGCGCCCACCCGAATGACCGTCTAAAGAAAGCCTCGTAGTGACCGCGACGGACCGCTCCACCGAGCTCATCAACGTTGCCGCGCAGGCGGCCGCCGACAAGCTCGCGCACGACATCATCGCCTACGACGTCAGCGACGTCCTGGCGATCACGGACGCCTTCCTGCTGGCATCCGCACCCAACGACCGCCAGGTCAAGTCGATCGTCGACGAGATCGAGGAGCGCCTGAACAAGGAGCTCGGCGCCAAGCCGGTGCGCCGCGAGGGCGACCGCGAGGCCCGCTGGGTGCTGCTCGACTACGTCGACATCGTGGTGCACGTCCAGCACAGCGAGGAGCGGGTCTTCTACGCCCTTGAGCGCCTCTGGAAGGACTGCCCCGAGCTGGAGCTGCCGGCCGACGCCCAGGCCACCCGCGGCAAGGCCGAACAGCACGCCAAGGAGACCGCCGCCGACGAACCGGTCGGGGACTTCTGGTGAGCGGTAGCGGCACCGGCAGCGGCAGCGGTGACGTCGGCGACGCGCGCCGCAGCGGCCGCCGCGTCATCCTGTGGCGGCACGGCCAGACCTCCTGGAACCTGGAGCGCCGCTTCCAGGGCAGCACGGACATCGAGCTGACCGAGGACGGCGTCGGGCAGGCCCGCCGGGCCGCCCGGCTGCTCGCCTCGCTGCGCCCGGACGCCATCGTCGCCTCCGACCTGCGACGGGCCTCCGCGACGGCGCGGGAGCTCGCCGCGCTCACCGGGCTCGACGTCGCCTACGACGACAACCTGCGGGAGACCTACGCCGGTGAGTGGCAGGGCCTGACGCACGACGAGATCATGGCGCGGTTCGGCGAGCAGTACGCGGCGTGGAAGCGCGGCGAGCCGGTGCGCCGCGGCGGCGGCGAGCTGGAGACCGAGGTCGCCGACCGGGCCGCGCCCGTCGTGCTGCGGCACGCGGACAAGCTGCCCGACGACGGGACGCTGGTGGTCGTCAGCCACGGCGGCACCATCCGTACCACCATCGGCCGCCTGCTCGGCCTGGAGCCGCACTCCTGGGAGAGCCTGGGCGGGCTCTCCAACTGCTGCTGGTCGGTGCTCGGCGAGGGTGCTCGCGGCTGGCGCCTTCTGGAGCACAACGCGGGCACCCTCCCGGAGCCCGTACTCGGCGACGACGACTGAGCGCCGCCGCCGCGCCGTCGTCGGGGCCGGTGCGCCGCCCATGGCCCCGGATTTCACTTTCCGGCAGGTCACGGGCTAGAGTTCTTCTTGTTCGCCCGCCGAGCGGGAAGAACACTCGGGGCTATAGCTCAGTTGGTAGAGCGCCTGCATGGCATGCAGGAGGTCAGGAGTTCAATTCTCCTTAGCTCCACAATCCCGGTACACCCGGCCTCAGGAATCCCGTCCGATCACCTCGATCGGGCGGGATTCCTGCGTGTGCGGCAGTGTGTGCGGCGGAGGGGCCCGCCGGGGCCAAGTGCCGTGCTCGCGACCGCGATCCGGCGGCCGCCGTGTCCGGACTGGTACGTGTTCGCCGCTGACCCATCCGTGTGACCGTGACAGAATCGTACGGTCGCGAGGGGAATCGGCTGTACGGACTGGCCCGTTGGGAGGGAGAGGCGTGATGCCCGCGAGCAACCTCGAGAAGGTCGGCGACCTGCTCGACGCGGCCGAGGCGCACGGCCACGACCCCACGGCCGGAAACCGTCCGACCGCCCTGAGCTGCCCGTCCTGCGGTTCCGCCCACGTCGCCCAAGTGCTGGGCGACAATGGCGGGATCTCCTATGTGTGTACGGCCTGCGGCCACAGCTGGAGCTGATCGATGGGTGCACACAGGAGGACCTGCGACTGGTGCGGCAGCGGCACGCCCATCGTCCGCGACATGGAGCCGGTGAACGCCGAGTACCAGTACTGGTGCGAGGAATGCGCGCGGGCGCTGATCATAAAAGGCGACCCGATCGAGACCTACCGTGAGCTCGAGGGTGAGCCGATCTACGGACGGCTCCTGGACGAGCACTGCACCCTCAAGCGCTTCTACTCCTTCGCCACGGCGTGAGGGACGCGCGGACCCCGGTCGGGAAACCGATTTGGTGGATGGCCGGGTGGACCGTTAATGTTGTCGACGTCGCCGAGGGGAAGCCTCCAGGAGCGACACACCGCAAGGGGCTATAGCTCAGTTGGTAGAGCGCCTGCATGGCATGCAGGAGGTCAGGAGTTCAATTCTCCTTAGCTCCACAAGAGATCACAGGAGAGCGGGGGGCCCCCCCCCGGGGGCCCCCCCCCCCCCCGCCCCCGCGGCCCCCCCCCCCCCCCGCCCGCCCCCCCC